>NZ_JBBMGE010000005.1:0-224459 GCF_037908395.1 Corynebacterium sp. KPL4072 | reverse complement strand
GGGGCGGTGGTGTATAAGGGGGCGTCGGAAAGCAAGTGTTTTCCTGCCCGCGCCAAATCTGGGTTGTAGCGCTTGGGTATGCGAAACTAATGGGCATGACAAGCACAGCTATACCCACCCAGTCAACGCCCGTGAGCGAAAATCCGCGCACCGAGGCCTACCGCGCCGATGCGCTGACTCATCGGGCGACCCTGCTGGGTATTGTGTTGACCGCCCTAGCCAGTGGTGTGGTCACGCTGCTGGGCTGGTTTGCCTTCAAGACGGTATCTCTGCCTTCTTTTAATACCTCCATGGTCACCCGCGCGCTGAGCACAGTGGGTGTGGTGGTCACGCTGGCTCTAGCCGGCGGGCTGTGCGTGTGGTGGCTTTATGACCACTACAAGGATTCCTTTACACGGCCGCGCTGGCGGGTCTGGCTGACCTACGCGGTCACCTATCTCTCCCCCGCGCTATTGACCTTGGCTGCCGTGGGCTTGCCGTTGTCCGCCTCCCGTTTGTGGCTCGACGGCGTGCAGGTGGACCAGGCTTTCCGCACCCAGTTCCTCACCCGCTCGGTGGATGAGATGGGCTATGCGGATATGAACTACCAGGATATGCCATCCTTTTACCCCATTGGCTGGTTCTGGTTGGGCGGCCGCTTGGGAGCACTATTGGGCATTCCGGGATGGGAGGTCTACCAGCCCTGGGCGCTTATCTCCATCGCTGTAGCCGGCTGCATTTTGGTGCCCCTCTGGCAGCGCCTCACCAGCTCCCTACCGGTCGCCACCGCCATCGCCCTAGTCACCACCGCGATTACGCTCACCATCGCGGCCGAGGAGCCCTACTCCGCAGTCATCGCCATGGGCTTGCCCACCGTCGCGGTGCTCAGCGCCCGCGCCTTCCGCGGCTCTTGGCTCTCCACCCTGGGTGTAACACTCTACCTGGGCATTTCCGCCACCTTCTACACGCTTTTCACCGGTGCGGCCGCGCTCACCGTGGTCAGCCTCATCGCGCTCTTTACCGCGCTATATGAGCATACGTGGCGACCCATCGTGCGACTGGCGGTAATGGCGGCAGGCTCCATTGCCATCGCGCTCATCGCCTGGGGACCCTATGTATGGGCGGTCATGCACTCGCCAGTACCGCTGCAGACCACCGCGCAGCACTACCTGCCGGAGGAAGGCACCCAGATTCCAGTGCCATTTTTGTCCTTTAGCATTGTGGGCTTCCTCTGCCTCATGGGACTTATCTACATGGTCATTCGTCTCAATGACCAAGAGGTGCGCGCGCTGGGAATCTCCCTCATCGGCAGCTATCTATGGATCGTTGTGTCTATGGTGGCAACGCTGGCCGGCACCACGCTGCTGAGCTTCCGCCTCGAAATCATCGTGGTACTCCTTTTTGCTACCGCCGGTGTCCTAGCCTTAGCCGAGGTTCGCCTCTTGGGCGTACACCGTCTCTACCCGGCGCGCTTCTCCCACACCACCAATAAGCAAATCACCGCGGTCTTGGGCATTATCCTCGCCCTGGCCGGCGTCTTCTATGCGCAGCAGATTCCGGAGGCCAACGAGGACGCCATCGACCACGCTTATAGCGATACCGATGGCTATGGCGAGCGCGCCGACCGCTTCACTAGCGATTCTGCTCATTACTACCTGGATATCCACAACTTCATCCAGGACCAGGGCTATACGCCGGATGGCACGGTGGTGCTTACTGATGAAAAGATCTTCATGTCTTACTACCCTTATTGGGGTTTCAACGCCTTTACCAGCCACTATGCCAATCCACTGGGTGAGTTCAGCACCCGCAATGAGCAGATTGAAACCTGGGCCAACGATTCCTGGGACATGAAGCCGGATGAGTTCCGCAAGGCCCTGGATTCCGCTGCGTGGCGCAGCCCGGATGTCATGATCTTCCGCGGTGATTTGGAAAATAAGGACGATGGTTTCAAGCTGCATTTGGCAGAAGATATCTACCCCAATCAGCCGAATATTCGCTATCGCGCGGTCTTCTTCAACGCCGATGTCTTTGACAAGGGCTGGAAGCTAAAGCAGACCGGCCCCTTCGTAACAGCCGTTCGTACCAAGTAAGTTCACCCACACTTCCCGCCCGTGGCAGGGTGTGCCCGCGGGCGGAGAGGGGTATCTGACGTAGACTAATCGCCGTGTCAGATAGCCTCACTACGAATACCACCCAAGCGCGACCTGCTAGCTCCCGCTTCGCCGCCGCCCCCGCGGGCCTGCGGTGGACCGCGATCATTGCCGGACTGATTGGTTTCCTGTGTTTTGTAGCCACCCCGCTACTGCCGGTGACCCAAACTCAGTCCTCTTATGACTGGCCGCAGCATGATTCCGTGCAGTCCATCAACGCGCCACTCATTTCCGTGGCGCCAGAGGATCTTCAGGCCACCATCCCTATCTCCGCAGTCGATGAGCTGCGTGAGGGACAGTCCATGGTCTACGGCACCGTCCCTCCGGAGTCCAAGAAAGCCTCCAACCGCGGCCTTTTTGTCCGCGCGAATGAGGAGGGCCTTTCCGTTGTCTCCTTGGATGAGGTTCTGCTTACCCTCAACTCCAAAGAGGTAGCCAAGCTCCCCAAGGACGCCAAGATTGAGATTTCCGCTACGGGCGATGGCACCAGCGTGCGCGTGGGGGATCATGAAAAGACCACCGAGGAGGATCTGCGCCCGCAGGTCACCGGTGTCTATACCGAAATAGACGATAAAGCGGACGTGCAGGCCCTGCTTGACGACGGCCTCAATGTGCACGTCGATATCAACTCCCGCTTCACCTCCTCCCCGACGGTGCTCAAGACCATCGCCATGTGGCTGGGCACCGCCATGGTGGTCGTATCCCTGTTCTGCCTATGGCGCATCGACCGCCTCGATGGCCGCCGCTTTGGCTTCATGCCTAAGACGTGGAAGAAGGTGCGCCCGCTCGATGGCGTGGTGGCCGCCGTCTTGGGATTTTGGTATATCTTCGGCGCCAATACCTCCGATGATGGCTTCATCTTCTCCATGAGCCGCGTCTTCGATCACGCTACCTACATGGCCAACTACTACCGCTGGTACGGCGTGCCAGAGGCGCCCTTCGGCGCCCCCTATTATGACCTGGTTGCCGTTCTCTCCCAGATTTCCACCGCCTCGGTCTTCGTGCGCTTGCCCGGCCTGATTTCTGGGCTCATCATCTGGTTTATCCTCTCCCGCGAGATACTTCCGCGCTTTGGCCAGCTTGTCGACGGCCGCCGGGTCGCTCACTGGACCGCGGCGCTTATGTTCTTGGCCTTCTGGCTGCCCTATAACAACGGCACCCGCCCCGAGCCCATCGTGGCGCTTGGCGTGATGTTTACTTGGGCCTCCTTTGAGCGTGCCATTTCCACCCACCGCCTGCTTCCGGCGGCCGTGGGCACCATCGCCGCAACCATCACCCTGGCCGCCGGCCCCACCGGCCTCTTTGCCGTGGGCGTTTTCCTGGTCAGCCTGCCGCACCTCTTCCGTGCCATGGCCGAGCGCGTGCCGTCCATGGGCGGTGGCACCTTGGGCTGGCTCGCGCTCATTGCGCCATTCCTTAGCGCTGGCACTGCCATCATGGTTGCCGCCTTTGGTGACCAGACGCTATCGACCGTGCTGGAGTCCACCCGCGTGCGCTCCGAGGTTGGCCCCTCCCTGCCGTGGTACGCGGAGTACGCGCGCTACTCCACCCTCTTCCAGGAATCGGTGGATGGCTCGCTCACCCGCCGCTTCGCGGTCTTCACCATGCTCTTCTGCCTAGTGCTCATCGTGGCGGCCTTCATCAAGGACCGCCGTGTCGTCGGTGCTGCCGTTGGCCCGACCCAGCGCCTGCTCATTATCGTGGCGCTGTCCATGTTCTTCCTCATGTTCACCCCCACCAAGTGGACCCACCACTTTGGCATCTACGCCGGCGTGGCCGGTGTTATCGCCGCCCTCGGTGCCGTGGTGCTCTCCCAATTCGCGCTGCGCTCGCCGCGCGCTCGCACCTTCGCTATCGCCGCGGTGGTCTTCTTGCTAGCCATTTCCTTCGCCGGCTGGAACGCCTGGTGGTACGTTTCCTCCTTTGGCATCCCGTGGTGGGATCGCACGGTGCAATTCAAGGCCATCGAGGCCAATAAGGTGCTCCTCGCCATCGCGCTGGTCATCTTCGCCATCGGCATAGTGCAGTCCCTGCGCCATAGCTACCGCAAGTCCCAAGCAGAAGAGGTCGGCACCCTGGCGGAATTTGAGAAAAATGCCGCCGCTAAGGTTTCGCGCTCCGCCGGTATCATGTCCGCGCCCATCGCCTTGGCCTGTGCCATCGTGGTAGCGCTATCGTGTGCTTCCTTTGCCAAGGCCACCGTCTCGCAGGCGGATTCCTACTCCGTGGGCAAGGGCAACGTAGCCTCCCTGCGCGGCAATACCTGCGCTCTGGCGGATCAGACCATGGTGGAGACCAACACCAATGATTCCTTCCTGACCCCGGTTGAAGGCGACTTGGGCGATTCCCTGGTGGACCAGGACGAGACCCACAAGGGCTTCGATCCAAACTTCATCCCTGAATCCATCGAGCCGGAAAACCAGAATTCCGCCTCCGTAGGTGCCATCGCGGATGGCTCCAGCGACTCCTCCTCCGATAGCGCGGAGACCGCTACCTCGGGTGCGGATACCGAATCCGGCGGTAACAGCGATTCCGCTGATTCCCAGGAGACAAAGAATAAGCAAGACAAAAAGGACAAGAAGTCCAAGGAAACCACCAATACCTCGGAGGGTGGAGTACGCGGCACTGAGGGTGTCAATGGCTCTACCATGCACCTGCCGTTCAACCTGGATTACACCAAGGTCCCGGTGCTCG
Source organism: Corynebacterium sp. KPL4072 (assembly GCF_037908395.1). Lineage (NCBI taxonomy): Bacteria > Bacillati > Actinomycetota > Actinomycetes > Mycobacteriales > Corynebacteriaceae > Corynebacterium > Corynebacterium sp. KPL4072. The sequence continues at coordinate 219,633 of NZ_JBBMGE010000005.1, read as the reverse complement.
GCTCCTATTCCGAGGAGCAAGACTCCACCTCTGAGGTGACCACCAAGTGGTACAACCTGCCAGAGGCCAAGGACAATACTCCCGTGCTCGCCGTATCTGCAGCCGGCAATATCTACCACCACGACGTCAACGGGGTAGAGCAGGAAGGCATGAAGCTTAGCCTCGAGTACGGCACCATCGATGACTCCGGAAAGGTCACCAATACTGGCGAGGAAGAACTCTCCGCCGTCGGTGCCACGCCAAAGTGGCGCAACCTGCGCCTACCGCTGGATAAGTTGCCAAAGGATGCCAACGTGGTGCGCCTGGTAGCAACGGATGACTCCACCGATGAGGATGACTGGCTGGCCTTTACTCCGCCGCGCGTCCCAGAGCTAGACACCATCAATAACCAGTTCTCCAAGGACACCCCGGCACTATTGGACTGGGCCGTAGCCCTACAGTTCCCGTGCCAGCGCACCTTTGACCACTTCGCCGGCGTTACCGAAATCCCGCAGTACCGCATCCTGCCAGACTCCTCGGCCCAGACCTCGCTGACGGACTTCCAGTCCTTCTCTGGTGGTGGTGCCATGTCCACCGCGGAGGCGGTCAACTACTCCTACGAGATCCCGAGCTACCTCAATAATGACTGGGCACGCGACTGGGGTGCCATCGAAAAGTACGAACTGCGTACCGATTCACAGGGCAATGCCCCAGTGCCAGCCGAGATTGATTATGAGGACATTACCCGTTCCGGACTGTGGAAAGACTCCGAGATGAAGATTCGCCCCGAGGGCGAGGAGTAACCTCCCCAGCGGCCGCGCCCCGATCCTGCTTCGGGGCGCGCAGGCGCCGCACGATCCAATCACCTACGAAAAAGAGCAACAGCGAAGCGCCAAAGAGCGGCGCGATGATTGAGTAGGCCACCACCCCCGCCAGCACGGCGGGGGTAATTTTTAGCTCGGGCAGGCTGCGGCGCGGTTTCTTCCACCACATCCACAGGCCCGCAATGCTCACCACGAGCAGGCCGAGGGCGAGTACCGCCAATGCAATCTGGCTATAGATTCCAAAAAGCGTCCCCATGTGCAGCTGGATGAGCCACGAGGTTAGCTGTGCCGCAAGCGGCCAATCGGCCGAATTGATGCGGTCGATGACCTCCCCGTTCGGAGTAACCGCCACGGCGTCGCTGCGTAACTTGAAGGCCGCACGAGCCTCCCGCACGCCCCACGCATCGCCGGGCTTTTCCGGCGGAGTCATTTCCAGCACCCCGGTCAAACCCTGGCTACGGGCGGTCGATTCTGCAGTTTGGGCTCCGGCGAGTTCTGCAGCATCGTGGTGTCCCGTATGCCCGGCGTGACCCGCGTGCCCGGCGTGGTTGGCATGCTCCCCTGTCCCAGTGCTAGCCCCCGCTTCTGCAACGGAGGTGGCCACGGACGGTTCCTTCCAATTAAGTTCCTCACGCACCTTGCCAATACTTGTGCCCGCTACCAGCGACCATGTCAGGCCGGTAACCGTAAGAAAGAGGAAGCCCGGCAACAACCAGGCACCCACGCGGGCGTGCAGCGCCAGTACTTTAGAGGGCTGCTTCTTATTCCTTTGTTTACGCTTGAGCCACAGGTAGAGACCGAGGATGCTCAGCGCGCCGAGCCACGAGGCCGCAAGTTCGGCGTAGAGGCGGCCAGGCTCGCCCAACCATAGGGTGCGGTGGCCATTAGAGGCCCACGTACGGAAAGGCAGCGCCCGCGAGCCGCCATATTGTTGTAGTTCGCCAGTGATGTGCAGGTCCACCGGGTCTACAAAGACAGCGTGAGTATAGCTGGAACTGGGGGCGGTGGGGTCGTCGAAAAGCACGCGGGTGGTCTCCTGCGGGTCTTCGGAAGGCTCGACTCGAACCACGGTCCCATCCGGGTGCTGGCGCTGGGCGGCTGCAATCTGTTCATCGAGGCTGCGCGGGCTGCCTTGCGCGGTGGCTGTCACCTCATCGTGGTAAATCCACGGTTCAAAGGTGGGCGCCAAGGCGTAGAGAAACCCGCTTAACGCTGCGACGATGAGAAAGGGCGCAATGATTACGCCGGCGAATTTATGCAGGCGCGATAGCGCGCCATGAGTGGATATGGTCATGCGGAACTAGTCGCGAGCCTATTGAAACTAGTTCCCTTTTAGCATGGAACCTCCAGGCAATTGTTATTTTTCCAACTCTCCTGCCAGGAACGCGGCCGCATCCCGCACGCGCTGACGGGCAACCGCCGGGGTAGACACGCGGTGGGTGGAAACATAATCGCGCGCCACGGCGCCGGGCACAGAAACACGCGCAGCAATCTCATCCTCGGTCGCGGTCTGGACGAAAATATCCGGGCAGAGCTTAGAAAGGTCCGCCGGAATTGCATAGCCGGCACGGAGGTCCTCAGGCAGATTCGCCAAGGCACCGAAATCGGGGAAGCTGAGCAGGAGGGCGTCGGCAGGCGCAAGCGCCGCCAGAGCGCCGCCGGAGGAATATCCCCAGGTGGTGACGTTGGAAGCACCCTGCTTGCGGGCATAGTCGATGGCGTGCTGTACGGCATTAACCATCTCCGCCACGGTGTGCGCGGGTGCAAGCGGATAGTCCACATCGATGATGGTGGTGCCAGATAGTTGCGCGGCGGCGGCTACCTCAGGGCGCCATTGCATCTCTAGTGCCTGGCCAGCACCGCGCCACCAGCCGCCCGAGTGGAGCGACACCGCCCAGCGGCCGGTGGGCTTTGTGGGCCGAAAAATGGTTCCCACCTCGGATTCTTCCACGCTGATGCCCTCCGTATAGGCGGTGCCCGGCAACGCATGATCCGCCGCAGTGCCGAGCACCATCATTGCCGCGTGTGTAATCCGGTCCGGCAAGAGCGCACAATATTGATCCGCCTCAGGAGAGCCGCCCCCAGCCCACGGCGGGCGGAAATCCGGGGTGTCATAGTGGGCATCGATATAGGCAACGAGCTGCTCAAGCTGCTCCTGGTCGTCCATCTGACGGTCCTGGCCGCCGATGTGCCACTCCTGGCCCGGCTCCAGCGGACGGTGCGGATCCTGGTTAGCATCTGCGTTAGTCATGCCACCGAGCCTACGCGCACCGCCTACCGGCGGAAAGGGCTACCAAATGGTGACGCGATCCTCCGGCGCAATGTACATGGAAGAATCTTCTGCCACGTCAAAGGCTTCGTAGAACTCCGAAATATTGGCCGCAATGAGGTTGCAGCGGAACTCCGCCGGCGAGTGCGGGTCAATGGCTAGGTACTGGGTGGCCATCTCCGGACGGATGGCGGTGCGCCATACGCGGGCCCAAGACAGGAAGAAACGCTGCAGGCCATTGTAGGTGTGCTCAGCCAGCTCTGGCTCGGCACCGTCTACCTCGAACTTTTCCTCCTTGCCCTGCAGGTCGATGCCCTTATCGGCACAGTAGTTCTTAAAAGCCACCACGGCGATACCCAAGCCACCCAGGTCACCGATATTCTCGCCCAGGGTAAAGCTGCCGTTCACCCCAGTAGATTCGATGCCGGCCTCCTTGAGCACCGTCGGTACCTGGCCATTGAACTGCTCCACCAGCTTGGCGGTGAGCTTTTCAAAGGCGGCGCGATCCTCATCGGACCACCAGGAGTTCAGGTTGCCCTGACCATCAAACTGCGAACCCTGGTCATCGAAGCCGTGGCCGATCTCGTGGCCAATGACGGCACCGATGGCGCCGAAGTTTTCTGCGGCATCGGCCTCCGGGTTATAGAACGGCGGGCGCAGGATTGCCGCCGGGAAGGTGATGTCATTGACCACTGGGTTATAAAAGGCGTTGACCGTTTGCGGGGTAGTCACCCATTCATCGCGATCGGCCGGCTTGCCAATCTTGGCCAGCTCGAAGTCGTGAGAAAAGGCAGAGCCGGCACGCGTATTAGCCAACAGGTCCGCGCCCTTGCCGGCGACCTCGAGGCCGGAATAATCGCGCCAGGAATCCGGGAAGCCAATCTTGGCCTTGAACTGGGAAAGTTTCTCCAAGGCACGCTCGCGGGTGGTCGGGGTCATCCACTCCAGCTGAGAGATGCGCTCGCGGTAGGCAGCAATGAGGTAGGCCACCAGCTCATCCATCTCGCGCTTGGAGGAAGCCGGGAAGTGCTTATCCACGAATACCTGGCCAATCTCTTCGCCCACGAGGGACTCAGCCAGGCCTACCGCGCGCTTCCACCGGTCGCGCTGCTGGGTGGCGCCGGAGAGCTTGGTGCCGTAGAACTCAAAGTTCTTCGCGCCGACTTCCTCCGGCAGCATGGCCGCGCGGGAGCGCAGGATGTGCCAGGTAGCCCATAGCTGCCAATCGGCCATGCGCTCGGAGGTAAAAAGGTCCTCGAAGTGCTCGAGGTAGGACGGCATCATATTGACTACGCGGTGCTCCGGCAGGTTGCCGCCGGAGAGCACGGCGCGAGCCATGGTGGGCAGCTCACCAAACTCACACGGGTTATAGGTTTTCACCGCATCGCGAGTGGAGACCACATCCCAATGGCCAGCGGCAAGTTCCTTTTCCAGGCCCACGATGCGCTGGGCGGCTACCTCGGCACCTAGGCCGAAAAGGCGGGCTGGGTCGAGGAACTCCAGCATCTCTGCCACATGCTTTTCATAGGCGGCCAGCGTTTCGGCGTGGGCTTCCTCGCGGTAATAAGCCTCATCCGGCAGGCCCAGGCCGGATTGAATGACATAGGCAATGGCGTCCTCGGAACCAGAGTCCTTGGATACCCAAAAGGTCACCGGGGAGCCGACACCGGTGCGCTCGAGTTCACCCAGGCGTTGCGCTAATTCCTCTGGGTCGGCCGCGCTCAGGCGGTCCAGATCCGCATCCAATGGAGCCATGCCGGCCGCATTAACCCCTTCGGTATCCATAAAGGAGGCATAGAGCTTGCCCGGTCGGCCGGTGTCCTTTTCCACGATTTCGTGGACGAGTTCTTCGGCTTCGTCGCGCAGCGCGTGAAAGGTGCCGTCCACGCCGCGATCATCGGGAATAACGTGGCTTTCCAGCCAGGGTCCATTGACTAGTTGATAAAGATCTTTCATGCTTGCCACTCTAGGGCAAAGCGACAAGATAAGGTGTGGTCCATGAATTTTTATCGCTTTCCTCCAGCGCATCCGCGGCGCCTTTTCTGCGCCGTCATTGCGTTCGTGGCGGTGGTTCTTGCCCTGCCCATGATCGTGCAGGCGGCGCTGGGGGATTCTTCCGCAGACGTCGAGCAGGTCACCCTAGCCGAGCCCAGCCAGGACTGGGAGATTGACGTTCCCGATCTTTATTGCGAGCGCGACTATGAATCCCTCGCCAGCATCGGCTGGAACTGCGGCGATGTCAGCGTACAAGCCACCCTTACCGAAGATGCCAAAGACGATGCCACCACCTTGCGCCGCATGGTCCGCGCCCTAGCCATGGCGCCCTTGCCGGCCGATGCCCCTACCTTCGACGGCACTAACGGGGCCCTCCTGCTTGCCGACGCCCCCTCCTCCACCGCCGCCCTCTCCCTCGACGGCACCGGCGAGGACGAAAACAAGGATTGGGTGGTCACCGTGACCGGCAAGGGTGAGCAGGCCCGCGCCACCGCTTCTCGCATTTGGCATGCCTTCGGCCAAAAGGATCTACCCGCCGATGCCGATTCAGAATTCGCTGATTTCTCCGGGGAGTTGATGTTCTAGATGTCTAAGCTCTTTCGCACCACGCTGTGGATCTTATCCGCCATTGGACTCATCGCCTTCTTTTTCCAGACGCTAAGCACATTTTTGATTTCTCCCCTGATGGGCCTGCTCAGCCTGCTCATCGCCGCCATACTCGTGGCGCTGGTCATCTACCTTCTGCAGCGCAGCCCCATGTGGGCCCGCCCGGCGCGCCTATGGGCCACGCTGGCTTTTCTTTGGGGCGGCGGGGTAGCCGTTGCCTTGGCGCTTATCAGCGCTGGGCCGGTCATGCAGCTCGCCATTGGCTCCGGCTGGGTCGACGCCATGATGTCGTGGAGCGGTGCCTATCCGGAGGAAATTTCTAAGGCCACCGGCGTAATTTTCGTGCTCATGTCCTTCCGCCAGCTCAACCGCCCATGGCATGGCTGGATGGTGGGCGCAGTGGTGGGCCTTGGCTTCGAGGCCTGCGAAAATATCCTCTACGGCGCCATGGGTGCCACCATGCATCCTGATAGCGATATCCAGGGGCTTTTTGAAATGTGGGGCCTGCGCCTTATCGCCGGTCCTGGCCTACACGTATTGCTCACCGCTCTGGCCGGCTGGGGCATCGGCTGGGCACTCTATGCCGCCGCCAAACCCGGATGGTGGCGCATCGGAGTCTTTCTCGGCGCCCTAGCCGCCTCATTCACCCTGCATTTTTGTTGGAACTACCTGCACGATTCCGAGGTGGCCTCGATCATCCAAGCCGTTGTCGTGGCGCTTATTCTTTACCCGCTGAGCATCTGGCTGGTGCTGCGCGGTAATAAGCTTGCCAAAACCGACGAGAGCTACAGCCACAGCACCGCCAAAGACGCCCTCGCCTTCATCCGTTAGCACTTGCACAAGATTATTGAGGTACCCAAGTTTCGTTTTACTAAGCGGGAAAACTTGGGGTACGTCACTCGACTATTTCGCCATCGCTGCAGCCAAGAAGCTTCGTAATTCTTGTCCCAGGTTTTCTAAGTCCGTGCAAGCAAAATGGCCAGGGTTCCACACCAAATACAGCGGTACCCCTTGCAGACTTTCATTCCCTGCGGTGATTCCTAGCGGTACCAAATCAGATTCCGCAATTTCAGTACATATAGCCAACGCTCTTCCCGCTTTAGCCAGAGCCAATAAGGTTGCGGTGTCATCGCATTCAATTACTTCTCCGAGCGAGGCACCGACAGTGCCGAGGAAAGCATCAAAGAGCGTTCGAGACACGCTTCGGTGAGTAGGTAGCGCCAATCTATATTGGATTAGCTGCGAAATATCAACACTACTTTGATGTGCGAGCTCACAATTTGGAGCTACCCAAACCCGAATAGGTGCATACCCCAATGCGTGGAAACTTAGGCCTTCCCGCGGCGGTAGCGGCGATACCACTGCGTCAGCGCTACCTTCCAAAGCCTTAAAAGCCGCATAGTGTTCTATCGGTTGAGTAGTAAGGACTGGAGTTCCTACTCTTGCGGTGGCAATCAGCGGAGCCAAAAGGGTGGAAATAGTAGTTTGCGTTGCTGCTATAGTTAGCTGCTTCACGGAACCGTGCCGCAGACTATCCGCGGCTTGCTCAGCTCTGCGGTTTTCGGCATAGAGACGGCGGCATGAAGAAACAAGAGAGCGTCCCGCCTCATTGAGCCGCAGTGCGGAACTGGAGGAGCCGCCAGCACTAGTTCCCCGCTCCAACAGCTCTAAACCAACTTCTTTCTCAAAGCGTCGCAATTGACGGCTAAGTGCCGGTTGAGTGATGCCAAGTCGGTCCGCTGCCGCCGTTACTGTGGGTGAATCCGCCAGGGTAAGGAAATATTTGACGCGTTGAATATCCACCCGACCATTTTAACCACTGATTATGTCTAATGGTAATGAAACTATGACATGTTAGGCATTAGACAGGCATGGCATCACAAATGGATAATACGCAGGGTGATTTACTGCATATTTTTCGAGGAGTGACCGTTATGTCTCATCGCCACGTTGGTACCGCTATTGCTGAATCGCTTGAAGCCCATGGCACTACCCGAGCCTTCCTCGTCCCCGGTGAAAGCTTTCTTCCCGTATTGGACGGACTGTATAACTCGCCGGTACAGGCCATTGTGTCCCGCCAAGAAGGGGGCGCGTCTTATATGGCAGAGGCATATGGCAAAGCTACCGGCGAACCCGGTGTAGCCATGGTTACCCGCGGCCCCGGAGCTTCCAATGCCTTCGTGGGAGTCCACACCGGCTGGCAAGACGGTACCCCAATGGTAATCTTCATCGGACTCATTCCCTTTTGCGACCGCGACCGCGAGTCTTTTCAGGAGTTTGATCCCAAGGCTTGGTTTGGCACGCAAGCTAAACAGGTCTTCGTACTCGATGATCCAAAGCGTGCGTCCCGGGTCGTGGCAGAAGCCTTTTTCCAGGCCAAACAAGGTCGCCCTGGACCGGTCATCGTCGGATTACCTGAAGACGTCCTCTACCAGGACTTTGACGGTGAAATCGAGGCGCCCATTCCAGTGACTGAGGGAGCCGTTTCCGGTGCAGATATCTCCTATATTTCAGAGAAGCTAACTGCTGCCCAGAAACCTTTAATGTTCGTTGGGGGCGGCCGATGGACTCCAGAATGCGCGCGAACTATTGAGAAATTCGCCGAAGAAAATCAGATTCCTGTTGTTCATGATTTCCGCGCCAGCGACCGCATTTCCTTTTCTTCACCGGCAAATGCCGGCTGGTTAGGATACGGACGTAATGAGCGTGCAGCGCAACTCCTAAAGCAAGCCGATGTGCTGATTGAAGTAGGAGCCGTCCTTACCGATGTCCCCTCCGATGGCTATACCTTGCGCCAAGATCCACACTCGGAAAATATCGTAGTCAATATCGACACTGGTCTACGCGGGCATTCCGGCACCGTCAGCCGCCACGTCTTATCCTCCCCTGTAGCATTTGCTTCAGCGGTTAAGGATATTGATGCCGGAGAGATATCGGCAGAACAATTAGAGTGGTTTGCTGCTGCCCATCGCGCTCACCAAGAGTTTGCCACGCTTCCAGACGAGGCGGAATGGCGAGAAAAATGCGCCGATTCTGCCCACATGGAAGCCGTAATTAAAGCACTCCAAGAACAACTCCCGCACGATGCTATTTTCACTTTTGGCGCAGGGAACCATTGCATTTGGGCACAACAGTATTTAGCGACCGAGCATTTTCCTTCACAGCTAGCTGCGCGCAATGGCTCTATGGGATATTCCGTACCAGGCGCCGTATCGGCCAAGTTGCAGTTCCCTGAACGCACTGTAGTTGCCATTGCCGGTGACGGAGAATACCTAATGAACGGTCAAGAACTTGCCACTGCTTTGCAGTTTGGAGCGCCATTTTTGACAGTAATCATGTCTAACGGGGAATTTGGCACTATCCGCGACCACCAGAAGAACCACTTCCCCGATCGCGTGTCAGGAACGCAGCTAGCAAATCCGGACTTTGCTGCCGTTGCCCGCGGTTATGGCGCCTTTGGAGAGTCCGTGAATGCTGATGCGGATGTCCCCGGAGCCATCGAACGCGCTTTGGAAGCAGTAAATAACGGCACCCCAGCCGTGGTCAATGTGTACACAGATCAAGGTCTTTCACTTCCCCCAGCAAAACAAGACCAATCTATGTAGCAGCAGACCTTAACCGACAAAGCACCATTTCTATGTAGGGGACGTCGCTTGGCACCATAGGTGATAATCCTGTAATTGAGTGAAAGCTCCTCAGCCGGTTAATCACTGTGTTGCGATGGCAATTTAACGCACGAGCAGTGGTCTTGACGGAGCCATCAGCAAGATAGGACTTGACGGTTTTAACCAGCTTAATGCGTTCCTTTTCTGGCAGCTTCTGAATGCAACTTACTCGTTCATCGATGAGACCAGGAAGCAAGCGGTACCCATAGCTGCTGAGCGCAATAGGGAAAGCTTCTTTAGCCGTCAATAGTCCAGCACCACCAATGGTGTCAGCGTTTTCCACATCCGTAGCCATTTCGATGAGCCCGGCAATACAGGCACGCACCGCACCAAGTCCGCACTGGGCTGGAAGAACAATACTATCCACAGCTTTTGCGGAATCCTCGCAAGGGTGTGCCCCACCTTTACAGGTTTCCTTGGCCGTGGTTTCTGAGCTCTCCTCAGCGTCAGCAGCCCCATTCGTATCTACGACTGTGGGGTAAAATGCACAAAAAGACTGGCGTATATAGATCCCCCAAGCCGCACCAGCCGCCAAGTAAGGCGCTAAAGCCTGTTCCAATTTGGCGGCATGTGCGGGACCAGCAACAAGAACGTCATATAGCGCATGCTGGTCTAGACCTACATGTTGAGCTATAGCTTCAAGATCGGTATCGCTTAACTTTGAGGCACCAAAAAGTCTTTCCAAGTGACGCTGCGCGCTAACGCGTGCATCATTACGCATCGCCGCATGCTGCTGCATAAAAGCTACCCTTACTTGGGAGGAGATCTCGTCCACCGCAGCTTGCACTCGTTCGGCGTGGGAAATAAGCGCACTTTGCGTCTGCGGTGTAGACCTTGCCGCCAGCCCGCGCCACAGAACGATGAAATCAAGGCGCATAATTTCAACAACAGCGTTGATTGAAATCCCCTGAAGAGCGCGTAACCGTCCGAGCTCTTGTAAGCGCCGATCAAGGGCAACCTGTTCAGTTGCAGGAAGAGCTTGAACCCCCCGAGGGGTGTCCCATAGCTTGGCAATCAAAGCGGTAAAGACAGCGTGCGAGGTTTGCCGTAAGTCTTCTTCATCAACTGCAGCATCGCCATAAGGACTGCGGGCAGAGAACTCCAGTATGAACTCATCAACGAATGAATCCACGTCTTTTTCAATACTGCGGACGAGGGCATTCCATTCAGAATCTTCCTCACCTGAAGCCATAGATACTCCCTCCCAGCGAAGCTAGCTACTCATTCATCTTCATTGTGCATTTGCACAACTATGAAGACTTTATTCCATCACTTTCCCAAAGCCTCTAATAAAACGTTACCCACATCGCTAAACTACTTTTGTGTGATGCATGCTACATAGAATCAAGGAGGGAATTCATGCCTGCCTCGGAAACACAAGACACTCCTTCATTTATCGATGACTTTCACACCATGTCATCATTCGGTGCCACCCCCGGAGGCGGAATCGACCGACAAGCAGCCACTGACGATGACGCTGCGGTACGCCGCTGGTTCCACTCTTGGCTTGAAAATCAGGGATTCCGTGTCGAATACGATGAAATTGGCAATCAATACGGCCTACTAGAGTTCGTTACTGATGCCGACTTTGTTTTAACCGGATCCCACATGGATTCTCAGCCTCTTGCAGGGCGTTTTGACGGTTCATACGGTGTACTTGCCTCCGCACACGCCGCACTCGAAATCAAACGTCGCGTAGAAAGTGGCGAGTTAATTCCAACCCAAAACCTTGCAGTAGTTAACTGGTTTAACGAAGAGGGTTCTCGCTTTACCCCCTCTATGATGGGCAGCTCCGTCTACACAGGAAAGATGGACCTAGATATCGCCTACGCGTCAACCGCGCTAGACGGAACCACCGTCCGCTCCGAGCTGGAAAGGCACGAGTTCGTCGGCACTTTTACCCCGCCGCAAGCAGTCTCATATGCCGAGATACATGTAGAGCAAGGTCGTGGAATGGATAACTCTGGAGCAACGCTTGGCCTTGTGGCTGAGACTTGGGGAGCTAAGAAATTCCAAGTCACCGTCCAAGGCGAACAAGGCCATACCGGTTCTACCTTGCTAGCAGACCGTAAAGATGCGCTATTTGGAGCTTCGATCCTAATTTCGGAACTCCGCCGCTATGCCGAAGCCCGCGCAGGGCACCCATTGCAGGCTTCCGTCTCCACGATGAAGGTCTTGCCAAATTCCCCAGTTACTATCGCTCGCGAAGTGCAAATGAATCTAGATCTTCGCTCACCCGATTGGGATACGCTTAATGAGGGGTACGCGGCTGTACGCAGCATCATTTCCAAGGCAGAAGAAGAAGCCAAAGTGAAAATTGAGCTCAAACCCACCCACGAGTGGAAACTCTCGCCGTATCAACCTGAAGGCCTCGAATTGGCCCATTCCGTCGCTGCCGAACTCGGAATTAAGCACGAACAAGTGCAAACAGTAGCTGGCCACGATTCAACCAATATGAAAGACATCTGCCCAACCGTGATGCTTTTCGTTCCAAGCGTAGAAGGCATTTCTCACAACGAAAAAGAGTTCACCAAAGATAAAGACATGGAAGACGGTGTGCGCATGATGACCGCCATATTAGCTGAGCTCTGCGAAGGTGTACTACGCACCTAATCGCGCTTGCTTCCGCCAATCACCAGACTAAAACCGCACCATATTCGCTCTATTCAATGACTAAGGACTACTATGAGCACCCCAATTCATGAGCTTCCAGGTACGGAAAGTTCTGACTCCTCACCTAACCAAGAACATCATTCCCCGCAGGCACAAAAGACGAAGCCGGCCGGCTCCACCCTTTCCTGGATAATTACACTTTTTGGCACCGCCGTTGGTGCCGGCATCCTCTTTTTACCGCTTAACGCCGGATCCTTCGGTTTTTGGCCATTGGTTTTTGCCACGGTATTCATCTTCCCGTTGGTATATTTTTCCCACCGCACCTATGCCCGCATAGTCAGCGGCGCCCCACCCGAGCAACACGGCAAAGATGTCTTAGAACTGGTGCGATACTACTTAGGCCGCAATAGTGGCCTTTTCATCGCTGTACTGTATTGGCTGGCCATCGTGCCGACAGTTTTTATTTACGGCACCAGTATCACCAATGTGGTCGATAGCTTCATCGTCAACCAACTCGGCGGTCCTAGCATCAACCGTTGGATTTTGTCGATAGTCTGCGTGGGCGTAATGACCGGACTTTTTGCCATCGGCCGCCGGCCCATGTTGTGGCTGGCACAAATGCTGGTCTATCCGCTCATCATCGCCCTAGCAGCGACTTCAATCTATCTCATTCCCCAATGGGATATCGATAGCTTTATCCACTTTGAATACGAAGGCGGCGCCTGGGGCATCCTCAAAGGCATCCTGCTCATTCTGCCCGTGCTCGTCTTCTCCTTTTCCCACATGGCCGCACTCTCCCAATTCTCCGTAGACATGCAGCCTACCTACGGTAAAAAGACCGAGAAACACGTTTCTCGTACGGAGTTCTACACCGCCGCCTTGCTTGTTGTCTTTACCATGTTCTTCGTCTGGTCTTGCGTTTTCGCGCTCGGCGCGGACGGCATGAAAGAAGCAACCGAACAAAACATCCCCGTGCTGTCCTATTTTGCTAATTCAACGGGTACACCGTTCATGGCCTATATGGCACCAATCCTGACGATGTGCGCGATCATCTCCTCATATTTCGGTCATATGTTGGGCTCTGAAGAAGGTACGGAATACCTGCTGCGCATTGCAGTTCCTCGTTTGGCAAATAAGCTATCCCGCCGCGCACTGCTCAACACCATCTACGCCATCGTATTCGTCGTAACCACTCTCGTCGCCATATTTAACCCCTCCATTATCAACATGATTTCCATCGTCGGTGGAATCTTCGTTGCTTTCTTGGTTTATTTGCTGCCGGTCTACATGTTCAAAAAAGTCGATGCTTATTTCCAATTCAAGAACGACATTTGGAACTACTTCGTCTTCGGCATGGGACTTCTCATCATTGCTGTGACCATATGGAATCTCATTTAGGAGCCTTCCTTTGTGGTGATTGCCGGTCCGCACCCCCTGTCTACTTCACCATCGTTCTGCCCACTAATCGATTCCAACGTTAAGGAGATGCACTACTCATGCTGCGCGACGATTTGCACAAGTTCCCTGACTATAAGCCAGGAAAATCTGCACCTAATAAGCTCAAGCTTTCCGCGAATGAGATTCCCAATCCACCGTTGCCTTCCGTCTTAGGTGCCATGACACGAGCTGCTTCATGTGCAAACCGATACCAAGTTAATGGTTCTCCAGAGCTGCGTGCAGAGTTGTCGTCCTACTTGGAATTGCCAGAAGAAAATATTGCCGTAGCTCCTGGTGCTTCTGCCATTGTGCAGCAAGCAGTTATGGCGACCTGCCATACGGGTGACGAGGTTATTTTCCCGTGGCGATCCTTTGAAGCTTATCCACTCTACGTCCGTATGGCCGGTGCCGAACCAATTATGACCTCGCTTACGGAAGATGAGCGTCTTGATCTCGACGCCGTCATCGGCGCTATAACGCCAAAGACACGACTAATTATTTTGTGCAACCCAAACAACCCTACTGGCACCACCATCAGCCAGCAGGAATTTGACCACTTTATGGCCAAGGTACCGAAAAATATCGTCGTTCTTCTGGACGAGGCTTATTGGGAATACAACGATGATCCGGATACCCCTAATGGCGCCCAAGAAGTCCGCAATTACCCAAACCTCATTAGTGCCCGAACGTTTTCGAAAGCTTTTGGCTTAGCCGGCGCACGTGTTGGTTATGGCATGGGGTCACCGGAACTAATTAATGCTCTCAATCTCCTCGCCCTACCTCTCACCGTTAGTTACATAGGTGAACTGGGCGCCATCGCAGCCCTCCACGCCCAAGACGAGCTGCAGGAACGAGTGGACGAAACTAAGCGTCAGCGCACCCGAGTGGCCCAAGCCCTAGGGGTCCCAGAATCACGGGCAAACTTTGTCTGGATACCGCGTGGAGATGCTGAAGAAGTAGAGCACAAAATTTACGAAGAAGGTGTTGTAATTCGCCGCTACCTCGATGAAGGCGTACGCGTTTCTATTACCACCGAGGAGGAAACCACAGCATTCCTAAACGCTTGGGAGCGCGCTGGTATTCAGCCCTGGGAAGGCTGACCGACCGAGTCCGCGGACCCAAGATTTGGTTCCCACCGCGCCCCAGTCACCGCAAAAGAAAACGCGATGGATTACTTGAACTGGTTAAATTTCTCTATGAGAGCCTGTAATCCCTCGCGCCATAGGTGGTCCGGAATCGCTAGCGAAGGTAGTAGGCGGATGACGTTATGGTCGAGACCGCAGGTCAAAATGAGGATCCCCTCCTCTTTCATCGCTGCTGCTATTTTATGCACCAGCTCATGATCCGGATCGCCGTTCTCAGTGACAAATTCAAGTGCCAGCATCGCACCGCGGCCCCGAAAATCAAGCACACGTTCATCCCGAGTAAGTTCTGCCAGCTCTTCCCGTGCGACTTCTTCCAAGCGAGTCGCACGAGCGCCGAAGTCTTTATCCTCAAATTCTTTAAATGTGGCTAAAGCTGCAGCGCAAGCCACGGGGTTTCCGGTATAAGTTCCGCCAAGACCTCCCGGCTGCGGGGCATCCATAATCTCGGCGCGGCCAGTAACAGCAGAAAGCGGCATTCCAGAGGCGATACCCTTTGCAGTCGTTATCATATCGGGGACGATGCCCTCGTGTTCGCTAGCAAACCATGTACCGGTACGCATCATTCCAGCTTGGATTTCATCCGCAATAAAAATAACTCCATTTTCATTGCACCACTTCACCACTGATGGAAGGTAGCCCTCCGCCGGAACGACAAAGCCACCTTCCCCTTGAATAGGCTCGATGACCACACAGGCTAAGTTGGCGGCGCCAATTTCTTGCTCCAGTGTGGCGATAGTGCGCTTCGCTGCTTCTTCACCGCTGAGCCCATCACGAACTGGATAAGACATGGGGGCACGGAAAATATCCGGAGCGAAGGGCCCGAACCCAGACTTATAAGGATCCTGCTTGGCGGTCATTGCCATAGTGAGGTTAGTACGACCATGAAAAGCGCGGTCCATCACTGCAACGCTAGTTTTCCCAGTGTAGTTACGAGCAATCTTGACCGCATTTTCCACTGCTTCTGCGCCCGAGTTGAATAAGACGGTTCGCTTTTCATGGTCACCAGGAGTCACCTCATTAAGTTTTTCCGCCACCTCAACATAAGAGGGGTACGGCGAAATGGGAAAAGACGTATGAGTAAAGTGGGCAACCGCGTCTTGGACTGCCTTTACGACGGCCGGGTTAGAGGCACCGGCTGAGGTCACTGCAATACCAGAGGCCAGGTCAATAAATTGATTTCCGTCAATGTCCACTAGAATTCCGCCGTCAGCATCCACAACGTAACCTGGCAGACCTGGATTAAGTCCAGCAGGAAGTGCTGCCTTACGCCGCGCGTCCCACTCGGCACTCTTCACCCCAGGGAGATTTCCCACTATTTTGCGGGCTTGCTCCAAACGGTACTCAAGGTCCTGCATATTGTGTCCTTTCTCAATGGTGCTTGCTCAATCTACCCAAACACATTGTGACCTCCCCCACATGCCGTTTTCTACATACACTATGGCGAATATTTTTTAATGTTCTATACAGAACGTATAGACGCACTAATGCCGATAAGGACACTCCCCCATGGGCACCATTACATTTAAGTGGCTTTTCCATCAAAGTAAACTAAAACTCCGCCCGATCCACTCCCCGCAAGAATTTTTCACCACGGTCCAAGCCAGTGAGCTAAAAGATCCCACTGAGTTCACCAAGACTGGCGCAGTCGTATTCACCTTAGGCCTTGCTTTTAAAAATCTGCCTGAGGATTTTTCAGGTTACGCGCGCACACTAGCATCGGCTGGCGTACACGGTATCGGGTTTGGGACCGGACTTTTCTTCTCCACAGTCCCTCCGGAATTAATACAGGCTTGCATCGACTACGAGCTCACACTCTTCGAAGTTCCCCGTGCCATTCCTTTTATCTCAATAATCAACGCCGTAAACGCGGAATTGACCCGCCAAGACCAAGAACAACAACACGCTTTTCAGCGTCAGCAAGAACGCTTGAATCATGCCGCCACGCAAGGAATTAGCAAACTCATCACCCAAGCTGGAAAAGAGCTCCGGGCCGCAGTTGCCCTTACAAACGCCCAGGGTGTTGAAATCACCAATGCCCAATACGACGGAATCGATGCTCTACAAGCAGCGCAGAGCGCTGTTAGTTCCGTCTCCGATTTACCACCCTCCGCGCGATCTTTAAGTTCCAAGAATGAGCGGAATGTATCGACGATCGTTACTACTTTTCAGAATAATTACCAGCATCAATACGGGCTCGCAGTCTGTGCCACCGAGAAAATAGGAACTTTTCAACGCGCTCTCATCCGCCATGTTGTAGGCCTGTCAACCCTGCTTTTGCAGCCGGCTCATTCCCACATCCAGCACACGTTGGGTCAGCTGACCCTAGCAGTCCAGTTGCAATTGGCAGTACCGAAACAGTTGGAAACTGCCTTTGGCATGCTGTCCGCATCCAATAACATCAATGCCTACTTGGTATGTACCGACTCCCCGGCACAACTGCGCCGAGTACTAGCATCGCTCAAATCCCCAACAGCGCAAGGGGGAACCCACCATTTCCACCTAAATGTCGACGACTCAGCCGTCCTCATTGTCACTCCCCCTACAGACACTATTCTGCAGGATAAAGAGAGCTTTCCCCGACTGCCTTCCACAGCTCGAGTTTCATTTCTTCCGCAATTACCGTGGCGTGAGCTCAACTCGGATCTGTTAGTGCAGATGACTACACACGCCCGCAGTCTGGACCGCGGGACTAGCCATCGTTATTCCTCACCTGCACCGGATTGGTTATATAACCCGAGCGTACAAGAAGCCTTGAAAAATCGGCGTCGCACTACCACTGATAAATTGGCCGAGTATGACAGCACCCACAACTCGGATCTGCTTCCTACACTGAAAGCTTTCTTGCTCGCTGGGTCTCAGATCGCCTCCGCTGCAGAACGCCTCGCTGTCCACCGCCATACGGTGCGCGCCCGTATCGAAAAAATTCAAGCGCTCTGCGGAATTGACCTCACAAATCCGGTTATTCGGGCAGAACTCCTCCTTCTCACGGTCAGTAACTAGCGTCCGCGGACCAGTATTTTGTAGACGGTGCTACTGACGCGTTGGAGGAAGATGCCCTGCGCTATCCAACCCCAGCACGCTTTGTAGTTCTGTCGAGCTCTGCAAGTCCTAGTTGCACACACGCATCGGCGTTACCTGCGCCAATGCCTGGTTCGCGCTCGCGCAGGCTTGACGCTCGTAGCTCGCTGCCGTGCGGGTGGCATCGCGAACGGCCTGTCGCGCGGGGCCTTGTAGATTCAAATCGCGTTCGATGCGCGCGCCAATAACTTGGCTAGAACCGCCCGCTGCGGGTAGTGCGCCTGGGTCATTATGTACGGCCCGGGTGACATCTGCGGTATGAGTGCCCGCGTCACCGTAGGTATTGGCGGCTACGGTAAATCCAGGGGCGGTGGATACCGAGGCATGGATGCGGCGATTATCGGACCAGCCAAACTTGGTACCGATAACGCCCGGAATTCGTGAGGTACCAAAATCTTGGCGGTAGCCATCGGCAGCCACAGGGGCGGCGTTAGCCATGCCGGTCATGATGGGTGCGGCAATGGGATCGTGCTGAATACGCGAGGTAAAACGCGCTACGTCCTCGGTGGACGTAGTGGTCGTTCCCCAATACCCGGTGTAGTGCGTTTCGCGCAGTCCAAACTCGTGGATGGTGCTGGGGATGGCTTGCGGGTAGCGGCGATCCAAGTCGGTAGCCACGTTGTCATCGCTGACGCGGATCATGTGCTCCACGCGGGCTTTGTCGGCCGGCGCACCGTATTTTAGGACCCAATAGCCCAAGTAGAGCTTGCTCAAAGACAGTGCGGGGCGAGACTCATGGGCGTTAGCGGTGGAGACAGTCGCGCCAGAATCATGCCGGACGGTGATCTGGGTGCGCGCGGGCACGGCGTGCGGATCGAGGGTGACAGCCTGGGCGGCAGGGGCGATTGCGAGGGAGAGTGCGGTAACCAGGGAACCTACCGCCAGCTTTTTCATCATGAAAATATAATAGCGCCCCTGCAGGTGCTACGCACCAGCTTCTACCAGCAGCACTCCTCCGACGATCAGAACCACGCCGAGGGATTTTAGCCAGGTGAATGGCTCCTTGAATAGGAGATATGAGGCGACGGCGGTAAGCGCGACACCAGTGGCAGCCCAGATGCCATAAGCCACGCCCAGGTCCATACCGGCCTTAAGCACGAGCGCCAAAAACCCATAGGCATTGACATAACACAGGGCGACGAGCACAACCCAGAAACGACGACCGGTCACCGCGGACATGCGCAGGCACAGCGTGCCGGTGACTTCAATGGCGGTAGCGAGGAAAAGCAGAAACCAGATCATTGCGGTGCCACCTCCACCGTGCGGTCTTCATCCTCGTCTGGTTTAGCGCCCATTTCCACGCAGAATACGCCGGCCATAATGAGCGCGATGCCAGCGAGTTTTACTGCTCCGAGCGACTCACCAAATAGCGCGGCGGAAAGCAGCGCGGTGGAAATTACTCCGCCGGATGCCCAGAGGCCGTAGGCTACACCCACGTTGACGCCTTCTTGCATGACGCGGTGCAGGAGCACGAAGGCAAGAATGAAGCAGAGGGCTGCTACACCGTAGATCCAGAAATTGTCCACGGCGTATTTCAGCGCGATGGTACCCACGACTTCGCTCGCAATCGCGAGAAAAAGGATGACCCAGGCCCTCACTCCATCAACTCCTGTAATTCGCGGGCGTCGATTCCGTGCTCGTGCATCTTAACGCGGCCGCCAGCGTGGGCGATTGCCTCCCGGTCCCAGTAGTCCTTCGCACGGACGGGATCATGAGAGGTGCCATCGGCGCGGACCACGCGCCACCAGGCAGTACCGGCACCGTGGCGCTTTAACACGGTACCGACATTGCGCGCACCGCAACCGGCCACCTTAGCCACCTCACCATAGGAGGTGACGTTGCCGGGTGGAATAACGGCCACGACCGCCAATACGCGCTTGACCAATGGCGACTCACTCATCGTGATTACTGCGGGTCAAGGCCCAACACATCATCCGCTTCGGTTGGCTCCTCTTCAGGGGCGTCGTCGACCTCGGTGAGGGTGATGGTCGCACCGGTGGAATCGGCCAATAGGCACATGCGGCCAAAGGGCGAATCCCATGGTTCGCGGATGACCTCGCCGCCTAGTTCCACGGCCTTCTTCGCAGCGGCGTCGATATCGCGCACGCCCAAGTAGGTCTGCCAGAAGCTCGGCACCTGGGGCGGGAACTGGCCCTCGGCGTTCCACAGGCCAGCAAAGGGCGCGCCGTCTTCTTCCGCGGTGGCGTAAATGAAGTTCTCATCCTCGGACTGCATGGCGCGAATTTCCCAATTGAAAAGCTCTCCATAAAAGTCCATTGCGCGCTGGAAACCCGAGGTTGCGGTGAGCTCGTGCCATACCGGGGTGCCGGGCTCGCCTGCGGCGACAAAGTGTTCTGGGCCGGTGGGTTGAATGAGGCCGAACATGCCACCGGCGGCGTCGGCAAGCAAAGCCATGTGCCCTAGCTGCACTTGCTGCGGCTCCACCAGGATGCGTCCGCCTAGGCTCTCGGCGCGCTGGCAATCACCAGCGATGTCCTTGGATAAGAAGTAGGTCACCCACGTATCCGGCATGGGTGCCTCTTCCGGTTGCGGGATAAGCCCGGCGATGGGCAGGCCCTGCAGGCGCGCCATCTGATAGGGCTTCTCCTCCGCGGACTCGGCGGAAATCTCCCAGCCCAGCACCTGCTCGTAGAAGTGCGCGGACTTGCGCGGGTCCGAGGTGGTCAGGTCAATCCAGTAGGGCATGCCCACTTCAGCTTCGAATGCTGGCATCTACATATTCCTCCACTTTTCCGGATCAAAGTCATCATCGGCCGTGGCCTCGTCAAAATAATCATCGTCATCGTCCGGCTCGCCCACCCGTGCGCAGGCACCCTCGATGCACACTTCGTCACCCGGGTGGAGCGTGGCACCCCGGCGCGTTTCGGGCTCGCCATTGACCGTAACCACGCCTTCCGCGATGAGTTCCTTGGCCTCGCCGCCGGTAGCCACCAAGCTGGCCAGCTTGATGAACTGCCCCAATTTGATGGAATCGCCGTTGATAGGAATGTCTAGCATGCCGCCCAGCTTACCCAGCCCGCGCGCGGCGCTTACTACGGGTGGGCGATATGGAAGAAATCCAGCACCGTATCGGTGGTCCATTCTGCCTTGACTAGGCCGGAATGGTCCGTGGCCCCACCGTTCCACGTGTGCGTGCCGCCGTGGATGGTGTACTGCTCGGTGCGCGCATCACATACCCGCCAGGTGAAGTGCTCCACCGCTTCTTTCCGACGCCTCTTTGGAAACGGATTGCACCCATTCTCTTTCGCAATCCCGCGCAGCGATTGTTTGACCGAGTGGTAGTGCGCACCGTGCTGGCGCCCACCGCCATATTTCATCAGTGCGTCCTTAGTGCCGTGGATATCCAGGTAATCGGTGGGCTCGCTGGCGCAGTCTTTTTCCACGCGGTCATACTTTGCCGCCGAAACCGTGGCCACCGCATCGAATAGGCCCGGCCGCTTGCACGTCATCGCGCGAGCGAATCCGCCGCCATTGGAAAAGCCCACGCCATAGGTGGTGTCCGTGGCGGGATAATGGCGCCGGACGAAATCAATCGTGTCATCCACGTACTTGAGGTCATCGTCCAAGCTGGTTACCGCATAGGGTGCCGGTGCCCACGCCTTGCCCGCACCTTGGACAAAGACGGTAATGGCATCGCCCTGGGATAAGTCGGTGCCTTTGAACATGTTGCCGGCGTCCATCTCATAGCCGTGCATCGCCACGACCACGGGCAGGCGGTGGTGCTTATCCGCATTAAACGGTACGTGGACCACAAAGCTGCGGTTATTTTGCAGGTTAATGATCTGGTATCGGCCATTAGCCGTTGTGCCCTGGTCCGGCAGCGTGGTGATATAGCCATCGGCCGCGCCTTGCGATTCATTCGGCACGCTGCCCGGCAACGGCGGTTCTTCCTCGCACCCCGCCATGAGTCCGGCTGCCGCGCATAACCCAGCGCACAGGGCCAGTGTTTTCTTGCCGATTTTAATCACGAGCGCGCAGCTTCACCGCCGTGCCGGTGGCCGTGACCATCAGCATGTCATTCGACGTCCCCATGGGCGAATAATCGAAGGCGATGCCCACCACACCATCGGCCCCGAGCTCCTGACCGCGACGCCACAATTCATCGAGTGCCGCCTCGCGTGCCTTGATGGCCTCGCTCTCGTACCCGGCGGAGCGCCCACCGGTGATATTGCGGATGGATGCCCCGAAATCCTTCAGCATATTAATACCGATGACGGTTTCCCCGGCGACAATGCGGATATAGTCCGTAATCTCATAACCATCAACGGTATTGGTAGTGGTAAAAATCATGGCCCCAGATTACATGGCTATAAGTCCACGCACGCCCTCAAAAAGGATGATGACACCGAGCAAGAGGAAGACCACGCCGCTGACAATATCCACCCAGGCGGAGTTCTTAGCCATCCACTTCGAAACCGCGCGGGTACTTAAAGCCACGCCGACAAAAAGCACGAGGCTTTCCAGAATCAGTACGGCACCCACCATGAGATTGGCGCCGATGCCCATGCCGGGATCAATGAAATTGGCAAAGATGGCGCCAAAGAAGATGACCACCTTGGGGTTCGAAAGATCGCAGATAAATCCCATGCGATAGGCAGTGCCCGCCTTGATGATGCCGTCCGGTGTAAACCCGCGCGGCTGCGGGGCGCGGGCTTCGGTGCCCACGACGGTTGCGGGCGCGCGACGCTCCTTGATGCCACCGGTAATGGCGGTATAGGCCATCCACAGCAGGTAACAGCCACCGAGAACCTGCAGCACCACGAGGATCCCAGGGTGCGCAGAAATCAGCGCGGACAACCCCGCCAAGGAGGCCACGGTCCAAATGGTAAGGCCGGTGGTACTACCAAGCGCCGCCCATACGGCTGCGCGCGTAGAACGCGCACCTAAGCGAATGATTTGCACTACGTCTGGGCCCGGCGAGGCCATCGCCGCGAACCACACGCCCATCAGGGTCACGAGGGCGCTAATAGCCACCTAACACCTCCATACTCGCATGCCATTGGATCAACGCATGCCACTATAAGGACGCTCTCACCTGCAGCGAAACAGGTAAGTCCTGTGATTTAGGTAGCTCCTATATCAACTCTTTTATAGAAATCCGCCACCTGCACTAACCAAAGAGCTCGATGATGCCCTCCACCGCCATAACGAGTCCCAGCACCGCAAAGATAAGACCCGAAACGATATCGATGGCCGCGGAATGATGCGCAATCCAACGCGATGCCGCGCGCACAATGAAAGCGATGGTAGAAAACCACGTCAAGGACATCGCCAAGAGGATCACCGCCACCGCAACGGTCCACGTGGGCGACATATCGGGGCGAATAAACTGCGCGAAAACCGCACCAAAGAATACGAGCGCTTTCGGATTGGACAGGTTCGTAACCACCCCGAGCTTATAGGCGCGCCACCCAGTCATGTCATTAATGCTGCCGGCCGCGATGGCCTGCTCCGTATACTCCTCGGTGCCCACCACCACCGTAGGTGCGCGGCGGGAGGCGAAACCGGAACGAACCGAAGATACACCCATATAAATAAGGAATAGCCCGCCAATGAGTTGCAGCGCGCCCAACACGCTCGGCCGCGCGGCAATCACCGCCGAAAGGCCAGCCAATGAAGCAGTCACCCACACGACGGTGCCGCTGCATACCCCCAACGCACACATCAACCCGGCGCCGGTCGACCGCGGGGCCACGCGGATGACTTGAACCAAGTCGAGTTCAAGTTCAACGTGTAGCTAGGCCCCGGGGTCACCCACGCAGAACTCGTTGCCTTCCGGGTCCTGCATGACGGTCCACACCAATCCCGGCGCTTCGTGGGTGGTGAGTTCGGTGGCGCCTAGGTCTTTGAGGCGTTCTATTAAAGTTTCGCGCTCCGCCCCGCCAACGTCGACGTGCATGCGGTTTTTCCCAGGTGTCGGTTCCTCAACGCGCTGAAATCCCAGCGCCGGGGTGGAATCAACCATCACGAAATCGCCGTAATCCGCGGCGATTTCGCAGCCGGTTGCGGCGGACCAAAACTTGGCGAGCTTTGAGGGATCGTGGCAGTCGAAGGTGATCTGGCGGATCGTGAAGTTGGGATCGCTCATGGTTTCCATGATGGGCGCGCGTCAGCGCGCCTGCAACAATGCGGGGTGTTTCTGGTGGGGTATCAGACCAGTTCTCTCCGGCCATGTCAGCCCCATACGTCATAATGGAGGCATGGCCGAGCTGGACCCCGAGTGGGCGATCAATGAGATAGACGCGTTCCTGCAAGTCACAGCGAAGGTAGTCCCCGACATGGGCCCGGGCATCGCCTACCTTGGAACCGTTATGAGTGGATCGCCGACTGAGGCTGCGGCACGCGCCCATGTCGTTGAAATGATCCTTGACCGAGTGCTTCCCGGGTGGAGACAAGGACGCCCGGTCCAGGACAAGGAGTATAGCTGGCTGAGGGGTCAAGCGGCCCGGGCCAAGACAGCGTTTGAACGTCGGTCTGAACTCGCTGAAAAGCTCGGAGAGAACACGCCAGACTTAGATGCAGCCAATCTGCATCCGTGGGCGTGGGAAAATGGCAAGGGTTACTGGAATCACGGGCACTACCATCAAGCCGTGATGCAGGCTGCCATCCGCGTCAATGCAGAGACCCAAGCGAAACTGAACCGCCTAGACGTATCTGAAACAGCACTTTTCAACGAGGCGTTTTCACTCCATGATCCGAAGCGTAATGTGCCGCGCCTTCGGCTTATGGAAAATGATGGCAGTAAGACGTTTGAGAACCTGCATCGGGGCGCCCGCGCCTTTGCAGAGGGCTTGTACGCGGCTATCCGCAATCCCGGGATGCATGTTCCACACGACGGTGGTGAGGAGCAAGTCGCATTGGAGCAGCTCGCGGCTTTCAGTCTATTGGCTCGCTGGGTTGAAAAGGCTACCGTCCTGGAAGGGTGACAACATCGGTTTACGGGATAGAAGTCCGCTTGAGCGAAGGATGTGGGGAGCACGAACGCCTGTGATGGAGGTGCCGGGTGCTCAGTCAGCAAGGCCGTCCAGGACCATCGCCGTAGTTTTGTGCAAGGTTAACGCCAGCGACTGGGCTGGGTCCAAGAATGAATCTCGCACACGTTAAACTGCGCCGACACTCTGTGGAGTTCAAATTAAACGTGTAACGCTGGGCGTTGATGACGCTTCGCGTTATTGGGGGTAGGTTGAAGCGCGGTCTGTTCGTTCGCCGACGCGGCCGCCGCCGGATTCTCGGCGGCGATTCCGGCCCGAACCTCGGGGACATCCCCCCATCTTCGATAGCTTTAGTGAGCACGACCATCTGATCTGGTGCGCTGGTTTTCGTTCGGCTCTCGGTCTATTCCGCCACCTCATGCGCGGCCGCGAAATCGCGGTGAAGAATCTGCATCTAGTCGGTTACGGCAACTGGAACGGCGAGAGCTCGGCAACGCTGATGAGGGTGGGGTCCTTTGTCAAACACACTGCCCAGGTAGTCGCGGGCTGTGTCGATGAGACTCGGCAGCACTCCGAATGGATGTCCGCGGTATCAAGGCCGCTGAACTATTCAAGTTGCGGGACAAAAAGAGTCTCGCAGTGACGCTTGGTCCCTGAGCAAGTTCGATCCTTCCACGATCTGCGCTGGAGACGCGGAGCGCTCGGGGCTCTTGACCGGCTGGGGCACGTGCCGGGTGGTGGCTCGCCCACAGCCCCCGTGCCCACCCGCACCGAGAAGGGACAGGTCACCGAGTACGATCCCGATTCCACGGAGACGGACCGTGAACTCGAATGACGTGCCTGGCCCAAGGTGTGTCCGCTCGGCGTGTGGTTTAACCCTTATGAGACTTGCCGGTCGCAGCCTCAGCGCTTCGCTTGCGCAGCCCGTAGGCCGTTCAAGATCACGATCACTTCGGCGACCTCGTGAACCAGCACGACGGCAGCCAGGCCCAGCACGCCGCTGATCGCCAATGGCATCAACACGATGATGATGGCCAGAGACAGCACGATGTTCTGGTTGATGATCCTGCTTCCTCGGCGGGCGTGCTGCAGCGCCTTCGGGATTAGCCGGAGGTCGTGGCCGGTGAAGGCGACGTCAGCAGACTCGATCGCGGCGTCAGAGCCGGTCGCTCCCATCGCTATGCCCACCGTCGCACCCGCCAGTGCCGGCGCGTCATTGATGCCGTCGCCGATCATCGCCGTCGGCGTCTTGGAGGAGAATTCGGCGACGATGCTTGCCTTGTCCTCAGGGCGCAGCTCGGCGCGCACGTCGTCGATTCCGGCGATTCCAGCCAGCGCCCGGGCGGTGCGAGTGTTGTCGCCGGTGAGCATGCTTACTTCCACGTCGTTGGCGTGCAGGGCCTGCACGGCTTCGGGCACCTCGGGCCGCAACTCGTCGCGGACCCCGATCGCCCCGGCGAGAGCGTCATCAACGGTGACCAGGACGCAGGTCTGGCCCTCGGACTCCATGCGCTCAACGTCTTCTTTCAATGGCCCGGCGTCGATCCATCGGGGGCTGCCCACCAGCACCCGTCGGCCTTCGACGATGCCGCCGATGCCATGCCCAGCTTCCTCGCTGATGTCCGAGGCGGTGGGCGCTTCGGGCCCCGCTGCCGCGATCGCCGCAGCAAGGGGGTGTGTCGATTGCTGCTCAACTGCTGCCGCGAAGGAAAGCACCTGCGGCCGATCGAATCCGCCTGCCGGGACCACTCCGTTAACCTCAGGCTGGTTGCGGGTAAGGGTTCCGGTTTTGTCCACTGCCAGGTGACGGATGCCGCCGAGTCGCTCGAACGCCGCGCCGGACTTGATGACCACTCCGAACTGGCTGGCCGCGCCGATCGCGGCCACGACCGTCAGCGGCACGGAGATTGCCAGCGCGCACGGCGACGCTGCGACCAGGACTACCAGCGCACGGGTGATCCACGTCTCAGGGTCGCCCAGCAGCGAGCCGATAACGCCGACCAGCACCGCCAGGATCATCACCCCGGGCACTAGGGGTTGGGCAATCCGGTCGGCGATCCGGGCGCGGTCGCCCTTTTCCGCCTGCGCTTGCTCGACTAGGTCCACGAGTGTGGTCAGCGAGTTGTCCGTCCCAGCTGCGGTCGTCTCGACCTCCAGCACCCCGGCGGAGTTGATCGCTCCCGCAGGCACTTCGTCGCCGGGCGCAACCTCCTCCGGAATGGATTCTCCGGTGATCGCTGAGGTGTCAAGGCTGGAGCGCCCGGACCGAATGATGCCGTCCGTGGCGATCCGCTCCCCGGGGCGCACGAGCATTAGCTCGCCAACCTCGAGGTCCTTCGCTACGACCTCGGCCGCTGTGCCGTCGCGCAGCACCGTCGCGGTCTGCGGTACCAGCTTCAACAGCGCCCGCAGTCCGCCTTGGGCCCGGTCCATCGCCTTGTCTTCCAGTGCCTCGGCGATCGAGTACAGGAATGCTAGCGCCGCGGCTTCTCCGACGAATCCGAGGATCACTGCGCCGACCGCGCTGATCGTCATTAGCAAGCCAATGCCGAGCTTGCGCTTCGTGACAAGGTTCCGGATCGCTCCAGGCGCGAACGTGTAAGCGCCCAACAGCAGGCCAACCCAATACAGTACCGTCGCGGGCGTCTCCAAGTCAGACCAGTCCAGCGCCAGTCCTGTTATGAGGGCTACCCCGGAGAAGATCGGCAGCAGTAGCTCAGGGTCCTTCCACCATGGCCGATCGAGCTCGTCAATCTCCGTGACAGGTTCGTGTTCGCATCCACATGCTGAACTCATGCGTCCTTTCCTTTCTCGCCGCAGTCGGGCACCGAGCACTCAGTGTCGATGCAGGGGGCATTCTCGTCGACGGCCAGCGTCGCGTGGAGCAGCGCTTCGAGCGCTGCCGTGAGGTGCGGATCGGCGATTTCGTAGCGGGTCTTGCGGCCCTCCGGCTCAGTGACGACAATGCCACAATCGCGCAGGCAGGACAGGTGGTTCGAGACGTTCGAGCGGGTCAGATCCAAGCTTTGCGCGAGCACGGCCGGGTAGCTCGGACCGTCTAGTAGGGTTAGCAGGATTCGGGAGCGCGTCGGATCAGCCATGGCCCGGCCGAGCCGGTTCATGACGTCGAGGCGCGAAGCAATAGTCAGCATGTGCTGCACTATACAGTGTGCGATGAACTATTTAAAAGGGGCTGAACTAATAGTCACGCGAAAGTCCTGCGACCTGCAAGAATTAGTCGATGGGATAGCCGATGACTGGTCCTTCACGGTTCAGCTGCCAACTCAACGCGGGGGCGACATGGTCGGCGAAATTCTCCATAATCTTCACGTGGATGTCCACACCCACCCCTGTGGGGATGGTGATGAACAGGGTGTCGGCGGACATGACGGCGGCGTAGGTGCGGCCAGCGACACTGACACCAGGTTCTCCATCAAGGGCTAGACACTCACGGACATTGCGTACGAGTCGAACCACACGTAGCGAAGCTTTCTAATAGCCAAATGACTAACTCTTTTCGCTGGTATCCAGGAATGATACTTCCTTGAAGTCGGCAGTGTTGGCTACCCCGCGTACGAAGTACTGGAACTGCTGCTTGGAAACCACTTTGCTCCATGAAGCCATAGCCTTCAAGTTACATCGCAGGAAAATTGCATTTCACAGTCGGTATGGGCCTTTTGCAGTTGGTTAATTCGAAATTCGTCCACCATCTCCTTAGCCACCCGCACGATTAACGCGGTGTTTCGCCATCTTCGCGCGAGGCGAGCAGCTCCTTTAGGTGCCTATCTATGTCGTCGAGCTTCTTGATAACGGCTAAGACAGAAATGACCATAGCGATAAGGATTAGCATCCACAGGCTCCTTTTCTCTGGCGCTTCAATTCACTGGGACAATCGCTTGCCAGGGTATTAAACCATGGCCCTTACCTAGACGTTAGGTAAACGGGGACAAGGGGACGTCGGCAAGCAAAAGCGCCGCGCCCCAAGAATGGGAAACGCGGCGCTAGAGCAATCCGGCGGCAGGCTGCTTAGTGGTCAGCGCCCTGGATGGAGTGCTTGTGATCGCGGACTGCTTCGCCCTCAGCGTAGAGCGGCATATCGTGCTTAGCCTTGTACCACTCGGCGTAGTTTGGCTCCAGCGGGGTGCGGCCGGCGATGAGGTCGGCAGCCTTCTCGCCCACCATCATGGTTGGGGCGTAGATATTGCCGTTGGTCACGGATGGGAAGACGGAGGCATCCGCAATGTAGAGGCCTTCGACGCCCCATACACCCATGGTGTCCGGGTTAACCACGGCCATAGGATCGGACTCCGCGCCCATCTTGGCGGTGCAGGATGGGTGCAGCGCGGTCTCGCCGTCGTTGCGAACCCACTCCAGGATTTCCTCGTCGGTCTGGACATCCGGGCCCGGGCTGAACTCGCGGGCGCCTACTTCTTCCATGGCCTTGGTATCCAGCAGGGAGCGGGCAACGCGTACGGCCTCAACCCACTCGCGGCGGTCCTGGTCGGTCTTCAGGTAGTTGAAGAGGATGGACGGCTTGTCGTGGATATCGGCGCTCTTGATGTGAACGTGGCCCTTGGTATCGGAGAACATCGGGCCAACGTGCCACTGGAAGCCGTGCTTGACGTCCGCCTTCTGGCCGTCATAACGCACAGCCATCGGCAGGAAGTGGAACATGAGGTTCGGGTAGTCCTCATTCTCATTGGAGCGCACGAAGCCGCCTCCCTCGAAGTGGGAGGTAGCAACCGGGCCCTTGTGGGTCAGCAGCCACTGCAGACCCATGAACGGCCAGCGCCACTTATCCAGGTAAGGCTGGGAGGATGCGGTGGACTTGGTGGTCTCATACTGGATGTAGACCTCGAGGTGGTCCTGCAGGTTCTCGCCCACACCTGGCAGGTGCTTGACGACGTCGATGCCGTGCTTCTCCAGAATCTCACGGTCACCAATGCCGGAAATTTCCAGCAGCTGCGGGGTGTTAATGGCACCGGCGGACAGCACGATCTTCTCGGCGTAGACGCGGTGAACGCCGCCCTGCCACTCATACTCGACGCCGACGGCCTTCTGGCCCTCGAAGAGGATCTTGGTGGTGAAAGCGCGGGTGCGGATCTCGAGGTTCTCGCGATCCATGTTGGGGTACAGGTAGGCGCGGGCAGCGGACCAACGCTTGCCGTTCTTAATATTGCGATCGAACGGAGCGAAGCCTTCCTGGCGGTAACCATTGACGTCATTGGTCAGGTTGTAGCCGGCTTCCTGCACAGACTTGAACAGGGCCTGGAAGAGCTCGGAGGTAGCCGGACCGCGGGAGAGGTACAGCGGGCCATCGTGGCCACGGCGCGGATCGTTTGGCTCAGCCGCAGCGGCGGTTTCCATGCGGTTGAAGTACGGCAGGCAGTGGGCGAAGTCCCAGTTCTCCATGCCCGGGTTCTGGCCCCACTTCTCGTAGTCCATCGGGTTACCGCGCTGGTAGATCATGCCGTTGATGGAGGAAGATCCGCCAAGGACCTTGCCGCGAGCATGGTAGACACGGCGGCCGTTCATCTCTGGCTCTGGATCGGACTCATACATCCAGTCATAGTTCTTTGCGCCGATTGGGAAAGAGAAGCCGGATGGCATGTGAATGAACAGATCCCACAAGGAATCTGGGCGGCCAGCCTCAAGGACCAGCACGCGGGTGTTCTTGTCTTCGGTCAGGCGTGCGGCGATGACGGAGCCTGCGGAGCCACCGCCAACGACGACTACGTCGCTTACTTCATCGGTGACCTTTTTAGCAGAACGCTTCTTGGTCAGCTTGTCCATAAAACCCATAAATCCCCTTCTTTCTGTGAAATATTTCACACGTCAAGATTGCCCCACCGGAAGTGAAAATATTGTAATTTATACAAAAGTCTGTAATTATTCACATCGCCTTATGTGCGGGCACTGCCTCCAGAGTACACATCCCGCTAGAAGTTTGCCCATCTTAATGTATATTTACCTTGTCCGGATGGATTTCTCTGGAGATGAAATCCGCAGTCTTTGCGCATAGTTCGCCCGAATATGATTCATTTCACTCACCTATCTCTCCCTGCGATCTTGTGAGCATTTTGGGGCACTCGTGCGAAAGATTCGGCCCAAAACAACCAGCAATAGGAGAAGTAGATGGCTAACTTTGATCCTCACAATCCTGAGGAGTCTCTCACTTCACATAAAGACCCCCAAGAAGGGGGTAAAAACACCTCTCTCGCAACCCCCTCTGGAGAGCCCAAGAAGCGCAGCCCGCGCTACCAAGTCCGCGCCCTCGTCGGCAGCTACAAGGCCGAAACCGGCGATGCCGTAGGCGCGGATCAGGTCCCTGCTCCCAAGACAAACTGGCCGGTATTTATCATCTCTGGCGTCCTCATTATTGCCATGGCGCTCTATGCCGGGCTCGGCCGCGATTCCGCGGCAGAAACCCTCGCCAGTGTGACCGGCTGGATCGGCCACAACCTTGGCTGGTTCTACGTTCTCACCGCCACCATCGCCGTGGTCTTCGTGCTCTATATTGCCTTTTCCAATGCCGGCAATATCCGCCTCGGACCGGACCACTCGCGGCCGAAATTTAATACCTTCTCCTGGGCGTCCATGCTCTTTGCCGCTGGCATCGGCGTGGACCTCATGTTCTTCGCCGTGGCCGAGCCAGTCACCATGTACATGCAGCCACCGGTCGGTGACGGCGAAACCATGGAGGCCGCCAAGGAAGCCGTGGTCTATGCCATGTTCCACTATGGCCTCACCGGCTGGGCGCTTTATGCACTTATGGGCATGGCCTTTGGCTACTTTGCCTACCGCCTGAACATGCCGCTGGCTATCCGCTCCGCGCTCTACCCGCTCATCGGCAAGCGCGTGCACGGCCCTATCGGCTCCGCGGTGGACATCGCCGCCATGCTGGGCACCGTCTTCGGTGTGACCGCTTCCCTGGGCATCGGCGTGGTGCAGCTGTCCTATGGCTTCCACCTCATCTTCGGCATCGAGCAGGGCCTTGGACTGCAGTCCGCCCTCATTATTATTGCGGTGGCCATTGCCACGCTGTCGGCTGTATCCGGCGTCGATAAGGGCATTCGTTTCCTCTCCGAGCTCAACGTCTATTTGGCCATCGCACTGATGGTCTACGTCGTGGTCTTTGGCAAGACCGCCTACCTCTTCGATGCCATCGTGACCAATATCGGTGACTACGTCGCAAAATTCCCATCTTGGACCATGGAGACCTTCGCCTTCGCCGAAGACCAAGCCAACGTAGATACCTGGATGCAGTCCTGGACCCTCTTCTTCTGGGCATGGTGGATCGCCTGGGCGACCTTCGTCGGCCTCTTCCTGGCCCGCATCTCCCGCGGCCGCACCCTGCGCCAGTTCATCTTCGGCACCCTGACCTTCCCGTTCCTATTCATCCTGATGTGGATGTCCTTCTTTGGTAACACTGCCTTGGACATGGTCCGCTCCGGTGACTACCCCGAATTCGCCGAGAACGCTATTAACGTGCCAGAGCAAGGCTTCTACGACATGCTGCACGAGTTCCCAGGCTCTGGCATCGTCATTTTCTTGACCACCTTTATTGGCCTACTGCTCTATATCACCTCGGCCGACTCCGGCGCGCTGGTGATGTCCAACTTCACCTCTCGCATCACCGATAACCGCCAGGATGGCGCACGCTGGCTGCGCATCTTCTGGTCCGTAACCGTAGGTGCGCTGACCCTTGCCCTGCTACAGATCGATGGCATCGCCACCGTGCAATCCGCGACCGTCGTGATGGGCCTGCCCTTTGCCTTCGTGGTCTACCTCATCATGTTCTCCCTGTGGAAGTCCCTGCGCCTGGAAAACGTGCAGCGCGAGGCCCGCACCACCGCTATACATGGTGTGATTTCCTCCCGTACCGAGCGCGAGCCTTCGGATTCCAACCTGTGGAAGAACCGCCTCGACCGCGCCAATACCTTCCCTTCCAAGAAGGAGATGGATACTTACCTGCGCGATACCGCCACCTACGCCTTGGAGCAGGTTGCTACCCACATGCGTACCCGCGGCTACGACGCCATCTTGCTCACCAGCGAGCTTCCCGACGTCGAATTGCCCCAGCTCGACCTAGAGGTAAAGCTGCACAATGAGCGCATGTTCCGCTACCAGCTCTTCCCGGTCGCGGCCGAGCGCCCCGATTTCAGCGCGGGCGAAGGCGACGAGTACTACCGCCTCGAGGTCTATGACATGACTGGTTCGCTGGGCTATGACGTCTACGGCTATTCCGAGAATCAGATCATTAACAATGTGCTGGATCTTTATGAACGCCACTTGGCCTTCCTCTACATGCAGCAGACCCAGCCGGGCGACTCCGATGTCTCCGATGGCGCCGAGCCTGAGCGCACCTGGCGCGAAGATAGCTAAGCTGGCCACTACAACTACCTCTATGAGAGAAAGGTTGCTTTTCACTTGAGCACCCAGAACACTTTGTTCGACCCCACCCAGACCGAGCTGCTGAAGGGCGTGCATACCGATGGCGCCCCGAAGTCCCTGTTCATCAACGGTAAGTGGGAAGCCGCCCAAAGCGGCGAAACCCGCACCATCATCTGCCCGGCCGATGGTTCCACCGTCGGTTTAGTCTCCGAAGCATCCGACGAGGACACCGAGCGCGCCATCAAGGTTGCCCGTGAAACCTTCGATAACGGCGAGTGGGCCAATACCCCGTCCGCCGAGCGTGGCAAGCTGGTTATCCGCGTGGCCGATTTCATCCGTGAACACAAGGAACTTTTCGCTCAAGCCGAGTCCGCTGATACCGGCAAGCGCTACGAGGAGTCCTTGGGCGATATGGATGACATCGCCAACGCCTTTGAGTACTTCGGCACCCTGGCCCAGCACCAGGCCGGCCGCGTAGTCGACCCGCAGGATCCCAACCTGCGATCCCGCATCGACGCCGAGCCCGTCGGCGTCTGTGGCCTGATTACCCCATGGAATTACCCGCTACTGCAGGTCTCCTGGAAGGTCGGCCCGGCCCTGGCCGCCGGCAATACCTTCGTCCTTAAGCAGGCGGAGCTCACCCCACACACCGCGATGCTGCTCATGGCCGCCCTCAAGGAGTGCGGCCTGCCGGACGGCGTAGGCAACCTCATCACCGGCGCCGGCGCTAACTGCGGCAACCCGCTCTCCCAGCACCCAGATGTAGACATGGTCTCCTTCACCGGTGGCCTGGTCACCGGCAAGATCATCGCCAAGAATGCGGCGGAGACCGTCAAGCGCACCGCGCTCGAACTCGGCGGCAAGAACCCGAACGTCATCTTCGCCGATGCCGATTTCGACGTAGCCGTGGACAACGCCCTCAACGGCGCCTTCTTCCACTCCGGCCAGGTCTGCTCCGCAGGCTCCCGCATCGTTGTCGAAGAGTCTCTGCACGATAAGTTCGTCGATGCCCTGGTAGAGCGCGCCAATAAGATCAAGATCGGCGGCCCGACCGATGACAAGGCCGAAACCGGCCCGCTCATCTCCGCTGAACACCGCGAGAAGGTCGCCGCCTACGTGGACAAGGCTCGCGAGCAGGGCGCCAAGATCCTCACCGGTGGCCGCGCTGCTACCAGCGAGGACACCAATGGCCAGCACGGCACCGGCACCACCGACTTGGGCGCTGGTGTCTACTACCTGCCGACCATCATTGATGGTGCTACCCGCGAGATGGACTGTGTCCACGACGAGGCCTTCGGCCCGACCGTGACCATCGAGACCTTCACCACCGAGGAGAAGGCCATCGCCATCGCGAACGACACCGAATATGGTCTGGCAGGCGCCGTCTACACTTCCGACGCCGGCCGCGCCGAGCGCGTCGCCCGCGCCCTGCGCCACGGCACCATCTGGATCAACGACTTCCACCCGTACCTGCCGCAGGCAGAGTGGGGCGGCTTCAAGCAGTCCGGCAATGGCCGCGAGCTTGGCCCCACCGGCTTGGCCGAGTACCAGGAGCACAAGCACGTGTACCAGAACCTCTCCCCTGCCGCGTGGGATCAGTTCGGCCTGCAGTAACTAAGCCAGCCACATAACAGTCAGCCCCCGCGCTCTTTCCGAGCAGCGGGGGCTGGCTTTTTATATGAGGCCAACATGCGGCCACGTTATCGTTCTCGTTCGCCTATTGCGGGGCCAGAACGTGGCCGCTGTGCGAACTGATTATGCGGAAACGGCATCTTCCAGCTCGGCCAGCAAGGAATTGGTGCGTTCCACCTTGGCATCTACAGGGCGGAATTCGCCTTCGATCCAGTCAGTAAAGAAACCGAAGTCGAGCTGATTGCGCAGCTGCGGCATGGAGAAGTTGACCACGATGGTGCGCCATGCTTCCACGCCGCGGATTGCGCCCGCTGGACCGTAACCGGCGAACGCAACCGGCTTACCGGTCCACTCCCCAGCCAAGCAGTCGAAGGCATTCTTGAATGGACCCGGCACGGAGCGGTTGTACTCCGGAGTAACAAATACGAAACCATCGCAGGCATCCACTGCATCAGACCAAGCCTGCACCTTTTTATCCGCATACTGCTTATTGGCGGTGGCAGGAATGACTTCAGTGGTCAGCAGTGGAACATCAAACTCCTTGAGGTCCAGCAGGGTGTACTCCACCCCATCCTGGCGCCCCTGGGCAAGATCATAAAGCCACTCACCTACTACCTTGCCGGCCGAGTTATCGCGGGTAGTGCCGATGATGATGCCGATACGAGACATAAGAGAACCTTCTTTCCTTCAAGCTTTATGTAACATCCCTAGCTTACCGCCCGTGCAGATACTTGTCTGATGGTGATGTTGATACGTCCCTCACTCAACCCGCACCCCTCCGGCAATGTGCCGTCATTAACGCGTACCACCCCGTGGTAGGCAAAGCGCTTTGGCCCACCAAAGACCACCAAATCCCCAGAGCACAGCGTGATATCATCCCACGGCCGCGTGCGCGATTCGGTATGGCCCATGCGGAAAAGCGCCTCATCCCCAATGGATAGCGAAATCACCGGGGCGGGTGACTCCTCCGAATCATCCACGTGCATGCCCATGGCCGAGCCCGGAGGATAGTAATTGACTAGCGCCATCTCCGGCACGAAGTTCTCCACCCACGGCTCTAGCTCGGGCGCTACCTCAGCCGCGGCGCGCAGCGCTCCCGGCGCAATCCGCCACAGGCTCTCCGGCACCGGCGGAACCCGCGTGCCGTCCATATTGTCCACGTACCGATAGCTGGGATAATGCCAATACTTGCCCAGATGCAGCTGAAAAACGCTCATTTGCCCGCCGGATTTTAACCGCGGCCGCACCATCGCCATCGGCGTACCCGCATACTCGCGCGCAATGCCACGCATCTCTTCTACCAAGGCCCTCTGCTTATCGACGCCCACCCATCCCGGCACATGCCCCACCCCCGAGGCCACACGCACGTTCGGCCGCGGCAGCGAATCAAAAAGCATGACCTCACCCTAATCCCAGCACCCCAATAAATCGATCCAGAAATTTCCTTCAACAAGGGTAAGAATCGTTTCAAGACAAATCGGCCCCAACCCTGGACACTTCAAATAACGTGGGAATTTGTTGCCCTCCGCCGCTTTCCTTAAGCTTCAATGCTGGACGAAAAAGATGCGGATATCGCCTTGAAGATGAAGTTTGATTCCTTTTACCAATTTGTGGCGGCCTTTAATTTAGAAGCCAACATAAATGAAACAAGTGATAATGCGAATTATGAATCGGGAATAGCCAAGTTGGGAGCTAAAACCTGGCATGTTCGCACAGCACGCACCACGCCTTCTAAGCCGGGAGCCTTCGTAGCATTCTGGCAACGCGACCATGAAGGGGAATCCGTGCCTTTTGAAGATTCTTCCTGCGGCGACGGTCTCCTAGTCTTTGTGATTCAAGGAGATCACCGAGGCGTGTTTCAATTTAGCAATCAAGATTTACAACGTCTCGGTATCACCTCCGGAACAGCCCCAGGAAAGAGAGGGTTTAGAGTATATCCACCATGGTGTGAGGGGCTGAACTCCAACGCTTTAAAGACTCAAAAGCAGCAACAGGCATCGTTTACAGAATTCTGATTTGTGCGTACACAAGCAAATCGATCACAATCTGCACACCCAGCACGCAGTAGGGTGGTAAACGCGCAACTTACGCACTAACGCGGTCTTCGGCGGCTCCACCCACCTGTTAAAGCGCAAAGTAAGAGGACTGCTTCTGTCATTGCTGCGGCGCATCGCTTATTCCGACTGCCGTCCTGCATTCTCTGCCCACATGCACGCTCCCACAGAAACAGTAGTCATAGCAATCATGAGGACCGCTATTAAGCCCAGCTATTTTGATGCATCCCAGAAACCCCGATCTTCCCAGTCTCTGTCTTCACATAGATAAAGCGCGTTGGCAATCATTACCCTTAAAGAGTGATTACCAGCGAACTTCGAAATTCACTGGCCAAAGCAACCACCTACGCACAGCGTTTTCAAGACGGAGAAGACCACACTGTAGCCGCAGCACTCCTTACCAAATCAGGCAAACACGTACTCGGTTTGAACGCGCACCACTTCCTCGGTGGTCCTTGCGGGGAAGTCTCAGCTTTAGCCAACCATGCTGCTAGTTATCCAAAGGATCCAATCCAAGCAGTAGTCGCCGTATACGGACCGACTGGTCAAGTTATTCCTCCCCGCGGTAAATGCCGGCAGGTGCTTTTTGATGTTGATCCGTCCATTCGATGTATCGTGCGCGGAAGCAATGGACTTGAAGCACCTACCGTAGAAGAACTCTTGCCATTCGCATTCAACTGGCGAGATATGGAACAAAAGCAGCGCATCTACATGCGGGAAGGCTACGAGGAATCAATTCGTAGCGGAGAAAAGCAACAGACAATTCGGGTAGATGATCCTTTCCATGAAGGAAATGCCCAAATAGTCTTCGAGAAAGAATCCGGAGAGGTCGTCACCATTCCTGCACAGGTCACGGCCGTTTCCTCTATCCAGCGAAGTAAATTATCGGAAAAGCAAGCTCGAAATGACGGCTTTGGCTCTCTCGCCGAGCTTCAGAAAGCGCTAGATGCTCACTATCCCGGATTAGCTGCCGATGATGAAGTAGAAGTCGTCGAGTTCAAACTGCGGTAATCCATCCAGACCGAAAGGTGGAATAGACTTCATCCATAACGTCATACTTGCGGTGTGAAAATTGCGGCAGCTAGCGCTGAGGGTCTTCTAATTCCCTTATCCAGAAGTTCATCATCTCACCGATAGGATCCGAGGAGGAAAACACTTCGCTCGCTATTTCCCTAGGAGACCAAGTATCCGGAAGGTCTTGAAATCCTGCGCCGACCTTTCCAAGCGTCACTGCTGAGGAGTTTTTGACTGCGCTAAGGATGGTAACGACATCGTCATACGTAGCATAAAACGAGTTTTTCCCATTCGCCCCAGTTGCATCAGCAATACAGATCCAGTCATTGAGTTCCGCCATATCGCTCAAAATATTATCGACGATTTTTCTTGAATCTGTTTCCATATGCTCACTCATTGTGCTTGGCCTTTCTACTAACACTCAACCTTAACTCTGAGAATCAGCAACCGCTTTGCCAATGTCGTCTACAAATTTTATCGAGCCAACAAAAGCGGCCTGTGAGTTTGTGATTTACCGGAACCTAAGTGATTTCCGCAGATACTTATTAAGCACCACCCACCCTCTACAATGACACCCATGGATGCACAGGAGCGGCAGGACTTGGAACGCTACGGCTCATGGCAGCGGATGACCGGTGGGGAGTGGTTCTTGCCGAGCATGCCGGAGGCGAAGGAAGAGCACCAGCGCACTTTTCGCTTGGTTAAGCAGCTCAACGAACTACAGAATACGGACCAAGAGCGTGCCGAAGGCATCCTGCGCGAGATACTGCCGGAGGAATCTGCGGTGCCGGGCCTGCACGTGCCGCTCAACCTGGAGTACGGCTGCAATCTAGTATGCGGCGAGCGCGTCTTCATTAACTTCGGCGCTACGATCCTGGCTCAGGCCCAGGTGACGCTCGGCAATGGCGTCATGGTCGGCCCCAATTGCTCCCTGATTACGGTGGGGCATCCGGTAAACGATCATGAGATGCGCGCCGGCGGCTGGGAGATAGCCAAGCCCATCACCATCGGTGATAATACGTGGCTCGGTGCTAATGTCACCGTGCTGCCGGGCATCACGATTGGAAAGAACTGCGTTATAGGCGCAGGCACGCTTATTACCACCGATATTCCGGATAGTTCGCTGGTCCTGGGATCACCCGGCCGCGTGGTGCGCAAGCTGGAAGACAATGAGGAGGCCTGGGAGCGCCAAGATCTCAACGGCCCCGTCGAGGGTTTTGGAGCCGCCAACTAAATGTTTGATCTCGCTCGCATCGGCGCGGGACTTCCCGTAGCCGAGACCATCGATTCGCTGCCTAGCACCGGAAATGTCGTCATCCAGGCCCCGCCCGGCACAGGTAAAACCACACTTGTACCACCGGCACTGGCTAATCACGCGGCAGGACGTGGCAAGGTCATCGTCACCGCCCCACGCCGTGTGGCCGTGCGCGCGGCCGCGCAGCGCTTAAGCACACTCAGCGGTACACCGGACAAGGTCGGCTTTGCCATCCGGGGCGAGTCCCGCAAAGGCAGCGAGGTCGAGTTCGTCACGCCGGGCGTGCTGCTGCGCCGTCTGCTGAAGGATCCGGAACTCGAGGGCGTAGCCGCCGTCGCCATCGATGAGGTTCACGAGCGTCAGCTCGATACAGACCTCGTGCTAGGCATGTGCCTGGAGCTGGCCGAATTGCGGGCGGACTTTCGCGTCATCGCCATGTCTGCAACCGTGGATGCGCAACGTTTTTCCCAGCTTATGGATGCGCCCGTCCACGTGACCGAGGCGGTCACCCATCCGCTCGACATCCAGTACGCCCCCATGCCGGGCAGGGCGGCGGGAACGAGGGAGTTTTATGGGGACGTCGCCAAGCAGGCAGCTCGCCAGCAGGAATCCACGCTGGTCTTTGTGCCCGGCGTGCGCGAAGTCAACCTCGTGTGTGATGCCTTAGCAGGCCATAATGTATTTCCCCTGAATGGCAAGCAGACCACTGCGGAGCAAGATGCCGCGCTGTATACCGATGAACAACGCATCGTCGTGGCTACCTCTATCGCGGAGTCCTCGCTTACCGTGCCGGGTGTGCGCGTAGTGGTCGATGCCGGGCTCTCCCGCGTTCCCCGGCGCGACGCCCAACGTGGCATGTCCGGACTGGTGACGGTTTCTACCTCAAAGTCGAGTGCCGATCAGCGCGCTGGTCGTGCCGGCCGTGAGGCACCAGGCACCGTGATTCGCTGCTATTCGCAGGACGATTACCAGCACTTTTCCCCACACACCACCCCGGAGATCCTCTCCGCGGACCTAACCCAGGCCGCGCTGTTTCTGGACTGCTGGGGCGCAGGCCCGGACTTCCCGCTGCTCGATCCGCCGCCGGCCCAAGCCCTGGCATCCGCGCAGGCGACCCTCAAGCGCATTGGCGCGACGCAGGAACTCGCCCTCCTGCCCACCGATCCGCGCCTCGGCGCCTCCTTGCTCCGCCACGGCAGCCAGGCCGCGCCCATTATCGCCTCGCTTGCCGACGCCCCCTTAACCCCCGATCTCACCCGTCACCGCCCACCTCAAAGAGAGGTCAAGCGGCTTGCACGTCTCGTAGACGATCTCGGCCCTGCCGATCCCGGAGAGGTTGTCGCCACCGCCTTTCCCGAGCAGGTGGCCAAGCGCATGGGCGAAGATTACTTGCTAGCCAGCGGCACCCGCGCGCGCCTGCTCGATAACTCGGGCTTGGCCGGAGCCCCGTGGCTCGCAATCGCGGAGGTATCCCTATCTAATGCGGGCAATGC
Source organism: Corynebacterium sp. KPL4072 (assembly GCF_037908395.1). Classification (NCBI taxonomy): domain Bacteria; kingdom Bacillati; phylum Actinomycetota; class Actinomycetes; order Mycobacteriales; family Corynebacteriaceae; genus Corynebacterium; species Corynebacterium sp. KPL4072. The sequence goes on along the minus strand of NZ_JBBMGE010000005.1, from coordinate 179,227 downwards.
CATCATCCGCTCGGCCGCCCGCATCGAAGAATCTGCAGCCCCAGCAGCTATCGGCGTCACCGAGGAAACCCGCGCCTTCCTGCGCGATGGCCGCGTGCGCGGCGTCAAGGTCAGGGCCGCGGGCGCCATCACCCTTTCTGAGACCCCGGTTAAAGTCACGGGCCCCGCAGCCGAGGAGGCGCTTGCCGCCGGCATCCGTGAAGAAGGCCTAGGTCTCTTTTCCTTTAGCGAGAAGGCCCAAAGATTAAAGGACCGCCTGCGCCACCTGCACTCCCACTTTGGCGAGCCGTGGCCCGACGTCGATTCCGCGGATCCCGCCGAGTGGCTCGGGCCCGAATTACATCGCATCGCCGAGGGCACTCCCGCTGACAAGCTAGACATGTACCCCGCGCTGCAACGCCTACTTCCCTGGCCGGAAGCCACCCACCTCGACGAGCTCGCCCCCGAGCACCTTGCCGTTCCCTCCGGCCGCGATGCCATAATCGATTGGTCCGGCGATCGCCCCGTAGTCCACATCAAGCTGCAGGAATGCTTTGGACTGGCCGAATCCCCCGAATATTGCGGCCACCGCGTGCAATTCCACCTGCTCTCCCCCGCCGGCCGCCCGCTCGCGGTCACCGATGACCTCGCCAGCTTCTGGTCCGGACCTTATGCTGGCGTGCGCGCCGATATGCGCGGGCGCTACCCCAAGCACCCGTGGCCGGAGGACCCGTGGAATGCGATTGCTACCGCGCGCACCAAAAATCGAATGTAGTTAGCCCCATTGCTGCCAGCCCAGGTAGCAGCTCATGACCACCACCAGGGTAAGCAACGCGTAGCGGATGAATTTGGCCCCACCGCCGAGCACGGTACGAGCGCCGAGAAGTGCGCCGGCGATATTGGCTACGCCGAGCACGATGCCGAGCGTCCACCACACGTGCCCGCCAATAATAAATACGATGAGCGCACCGAAGTTGGTAGCGGTATTGACCACCTTGGCCATGGCCGCAGAGGTCAGAAAGTTCTGCGCAAAAATAGAGGTGAAGGCCATGATCAAAAACATTCCGGTACCCGGGCCGAAGATGCCATCATAAAAGGAAATGATGCCGGAGAGTAACAGGACCACGACGGTCCGCCAACCGCCACGGGTACCGGCCGAATCGCTACTGCCAAAATCTGGCTTGAAGGCAACGAAGATACCCACGGCAACCATGAGCACGATGATGATGGGCCGCATAACGTCTTTATCGAGGCTCGAGGCCACGCTGGCCCCCAACCCGGAGCAGACCAGCGCGATGAGGATGAACCGCGCCATTTCTGCCTTGTCCAGCTTCACCTTGCGCGCAAGGGTCACAGCAGCGGATCCGGTGCCAGTCACCGCAGCAAGCTTGCTAGTGCCCAAAGCGGCGGCCGGAGCAAGGCCCGGCAGGACCGCCAGCAGCATCGGGATCAGGATCAATCCGCCACCGCCGATGACCGCATCGACCCACCCCGCGGCCGCGGTACCAAAGAAGAGAATTACCCACTGCACCACATCGATTTCCATGCCCCCGATCATAAATCTTGAATGATGTAAGGTGATAACCCGCCTACCGGCCTCCCCATAGTGGAGTAAAAGAAGGCATTATACTTTTGTCGCAGCAGAACGAGGAGGCTCGCATGGCCGCACAGCAGGAAGGCACCGGGCTTAGTGCCCATACCGTGGCACGGTGGGCCATTGTCGTTCCGGCATCGGTCGTATTGGGCTGGCTGTTTAGCATGTGGCACGTACCTGCGGCCTGGATCTTGGCAGCGATCCTCTCCTCCGGCGCCATGGCGCTTTGTACTGGGGAAGATCTGCGTGTGAACCGGAGTTTTTATAGCATGTCGCGTGGTTTTATCGGCATGATGGCTGCCATTCCGCTGACCGTGGTGCCGGTGGGCCAATTGCTTGGCTTCCTGCCTGCCGCCCTGACAATCTCCTTTGTCACACTGATGGTAGGCGTTATCGGCGGCCAACTCTTACACCGCGCGCAGCCAGACGATGTCTCCTCAGAAACCGGCATTTTATCCATGCTGCCGGGCGGTGCGTCCCTCATGCCCGCGCTTGCCGACGAACTCGGTGCCGACTTCCGCTACGTCGCCCTCACTCAATACCTGCGCCTCTTAGTAGTCTCGGTATCGCTACCGGCCGTGGTCGCCTTATTGGACACGCCTGCCGGCGAAGGAGCGGATCTTTCGGTCGACGGCGAAACTACCTGGTGGATAGTTGCCCTAGTGATTGCCATTGCCTGCATAGGAGAAAAGGTAGGCAAGTTCCTCCATCTCCCCGCCGCCGCGGTGCTCGGCCCATTGCTGCTGACGGTTCTAGCCTCTTTCGTGTTGCCGGAGGGCCACACGCTCGAACCGCTCTATGCCTTTAAGGTGATGGCCTTTTTGTCCATTGGTTGGGTCTGCGGCGGTGGGCTTTCGCTGCCGGCGCTCAAGGCCTTTGCCAAGCAATTGCCCGCCACGGTTCTTTTCATCGTGGTCATCATCGGTATCTGCGCGGCCACCGCCTGGCCGCTAACCAAGTGGCTGCACATCACTTACTTCGAGGCCTACCTGGCTACCAGCCCCGGCGCGCTAGAGACGGTACTCGCACTCTCGGCGGAGGGCGGGGCCGGCCCAGCGGTCATCGCAGTCCAGCTCACCCGCCTCATCGCGGTACTGGTCGTAGCGGGCTACTTGCCACAGCTGCTACGCCTGGCCCAGCGACTGCTGCGCCGCTAGTTATCCAGAACGGCCTCGCGCAGCACGGACATCGGCACGGAACCAAGGGCGAGGGCCTCGGAGTGGAACTCGCGCGCACTCATCCCCTGCTTCTCGGCCGCGGCGCGGGTCTCCTGCCACAAGCGCTGGCCCAAAGCATAGGACGGCGCCTGGCCCGGCCAGCCGAGGTAGCGATTGACCTCAAAATTGAGGTTCGCATCATCCATGGCGGTGTTTTCACGCATGAAGGTCTTCACGTGCGCCTTGTCCCACACGCCGGACGTCGAGCAATCCGGCAACTGCTTGCCCAAGTGCAATCCGATGTCCACGACCACGCGGGCAGCGCGCAGGCGCTGCGCATCCAACATGCCCATGCGGAAGCCCGGATCGTCCATGTAGCCCAGCTCGGCCATGAGTTGTTCGGCGTAGAGAGCCCAGCCCTCGCCGTGGCCGGAATTCCACGTCACCGCGCGGCGCCACAGGTTGAGATCCTCCTGCACCAGTGCGGAACCTAGCTGCAGGTGGTGGCCCGGCACGCCCTCGTGGTGAACGGTGGTCAGCTCTTGCCACGTGTGGAAGGTGTCTTGTCCTTCTGGCACGGACCACCACATGCGGCCCGGGCGGGAGAAGTCATCGCTCGGCGGGGTATAGAAGATGCCGCCGGTACCGGCCGGATCGATGCAGCACTCGATCTCTTCTACTTCTTCCGGAATATCAAACTCTTTGCCGTTGAGCTCTGCGATAACGCCATCGGCGGTAGATTGCATCCACTCCACCAAGGCATCGGTGCCGCGCAGGGTATAGCGCTCCTCGTGGTTGAGCTTGCGCATCGCCGCGCGTACCGAGCAATCGGAACCATAGAGCTCGTGGGCGATCTTTTCCTGCTCCGCTCGCAGGGTGCGCACCTGATCAAGGCCCCATTCATAGGCCTCATCGAGGTTGACGGCATCGCCTACAAAGAGCTTGGAAAAGCGTTCGTAGCGCTCGCGGCCCACGGCATCCTTCGCGGGCGCTTGAGGCTGCAGGTCATTGGACAGCCAATCGGAGAACTCGCCAAAGGCTTCCTTGGCCTGCTCCACCTCAGCGGAGTCGGCGTCGAGGCCGAGGGACTCGAGCATCGAGTCGGCGTCGGCAAGCCGCTCGCACTGCACAATGACCTCGGAGATCTGGCGGTGCGGTGCCACCATGCCGTGGGAGGCCGCTTCCTCCAAGGAGCTGCGGTATCCGGCCAAGGAGGTCTTCACCTTGGACAGGCGGGAGCGAATAGCATCGCGGTCCTCGTCCGTATCCTGCGGCATGAGCAGCAGGGTATCGCGGATGGTCTGGACCGGTGAGGCGATATTATTTAGGCAGCGCACATCCTCGCTGTGGTGGTGCAGATCTAGATCGAGGCACAGGCGATCACGCAAAACGGCCGCGGTGACGTAGTCCACCTCATCAAAGTCATCCTCATCATCGGATTCATCGGTGGTGTCATCCAAGGCATCCAAGTCCGCGACCATCTCACGGGTGCGATCCGCGATGGCGGTGAAGTATTCGGGGGAGAAATCCTGCAATTCGCCCTCGAAGCCGTCAATGCCCCACGCGGTGGCATCGGTGGGGGAAAGCTCGGCTAGGTCGTGAACGAAGTTATCGCACGAAGCGTCCAGTAGAGAGGGCTGGCGCTTAGCGGTCTGCTCAGAACTCATAACGAGGAAGTCTATCCCTAAGTATCAGCTATAGGCCACCCGGGGAGGATGAAGTTGCGAACTTGTTAGCTAATCGTTGTCCCACTTTGTGCCGGGATAGTTCCAGTGGCTGAATTCATCCAGGATGTCCTGCGGTTTCTCCTCCATCACCAAGGCATCGACAAAACGGGGCAGGATGAAACCGGACTGGGCCATGGCGGCGTACATGGCATGGAACGGGCGCCAAAAATCCTCCGTATTAACTAGGCCTACTGGGCCGCGGAGGTGGCCCAGCTGCTGCAAAGTGAGCACCTCGGTGAGCTCTTCGAGGGTGCCGACGCCACCGGGGAGGCAAATATAGGCGTCGGCAAGCTGCTCCATGCGCGTCTTGCGTTCGGCCATGGAGCCGACTACTTCGAGGGTGGTCAGGCCGGGGTGGGAGATCTCCAGATCCACCAGGGACTGTGGCATCACGCCGGTGACGGTACCGCCGGCGGCCAGGCAGGCCTCTGCAACCTCGCGCATCAAGCCGATATTGCCGCCGCCGTAGACCAAGGTGAGGCCGCGTCGGGCCAGTTCGGTGCCCAATTCCTGTGCCGCCTGAGTATAGGCCGGGGAGTTTCCTGTTGCTGAACCACAATAAACCGCTACTGACTGCATGCTCTCCAGCATAGATATCTGCGCCCCCACCACCACCTTTAGACTATTCGGTACATGAAACTTTTATCAGGTTAGACAAAGCAGTCTGGGATGCTTATACTCCTTTTTATGATCAAATCTGGCCCAGTGTTCACGCGGCCCCGCACGCCGGCCGCAAAGTGCCTCCATTTGGTGCGCCTGAACCCGATCATCACCCGGAGCGAGTTGGTGGAAGCCACCGGACTTTCCCAGCCCACCATCACGCGCGCTACTACTTCCCTACTCAACGCGGGCCTCATCCAGGAACGCACCGACCTCACCCAGTCCCGTGGGCGCGGCCGGCCAACTGTGCCGCTTGAGGCGGCCGATAATGACTGGGCGCTCGGCGGCATCTCCGTGGGCACTAAGCAGACCTACATCGGCCTCTATGACACCAAGGGCCGCACCTTGAGCGAGGAAGAACTAGCTACCCCGGTGGCTAACCTCAGCGAGGATGACTTCCTCGAGCACATCATGGCCGGCATCAATCGCATGATGACCAACCTGAACCACCGCTTGGTCTCCCTCGGCGTGACCACCTCCGGCACCGTGGATGACAACGGCCTGGTCACCGCGGAAAACCTCAACTGGCACGGCGTGGACATCGCCGAACGCCTGCGCTTCCAGTTCGGCGTACCCGTAGTAGTCTCCTCCGCGATCCCAGCTATTTTGGGTTCCGAAACCCAGGCGGCCGAGATTGGCACCAGCGAGCGAGTTCTGGTGCTCTTTGCGGATGATTCCATCGGCTCGGCGCTCTCCGTCGAGGACGAGGTCAGCCCCATTATTCCCGTGCCGCAAACGCACTCTGAACTCCTTGGCCACGGCGCCTCCGAGCACCTACTGGCCACCCGGCACATCCTCGAGGCAATACGGCAGGAGGGGGTGAAGGCTGCCTCGCTTACCGAGGCCGCCCAAATCGCCGAATCCAATCCCACCGTCCGCACCATTCTGGACGAGCGCGCCCGCCAATTGGGCACCGTCACCGCGGAACTGGTCAAAGCCCACTCCCCGGCCACCGTGGTCATCGCCGGCGGCGCGTTTACCGACGACCCGAAGGCCCCCAAGCAATTCGCCGCCACCGTCCGCGCCTCCGCAGGCGATGAGTTGCAGCTGCGCATGATCCCCAGCCATAAGGAGATTGTCCGCGCGGTAGCCCGCACCGTGGCCACCGACCAGCTCCTGCGCCAACCGCTGGAGCTAGGCCGCTCACTCCAGTGTGCTTAGCACCTCACGTACCGAGTCGATGCCGCGAAAGAGGTGGGCATTGAGCCCGCAGTAGCTAGCACCCTCCACGTAGTCGATGCGGTCATCAAAAAAATAGGTATCTTTCGGCTGCGCGGATAGCGCATCCACGGCTACGCGATAGGCCTCTGGGTGCGGCTTTGCCAGCCCAATATCGCAGCTGAAGGTCACCGCCGCACAGTCCTCCAGCCAGGTATGCTTCTCGCGCACCTGCCCCGCCAGCGTGGTGGGAATATTGGACAAAATGCCTACACTATAGCCTTCCCCGATAAGCCCCTTGACCAAAGCGACCATCCCCTGGTCGGCCTCCAGCAAACCGCGGTTTTCACACGCTACCGCCTCCGCGACGGGTATCTCCCCCAACCCTGCGCGGGCCGCTACCTCATTCCAAAAGTGGCTATCACTAAAGATGCCGGCATCATAGTCCGGGCGATAAAACCCGTAGGCCTCCCACATCGCCTCGGCATCGGATGGCGCGAGGAGGCGCTCCAAGGCTGCATGACTTTCTGGGGTGGCCGGGCGCATGAGCACACCATACATATCAAAAAGGAGTCTGGGCATAACGAGAGCCAGTTTATGCGCGTTTCGGCGCCTGGGTCAGCACGGCTACGATTCCCACACCGGCACCGGCCACAAAAACGGGCAACATCGCGGAGGCTTGTTCCATAGACAAGGCGAAAATGCCGCCGATCGCACCGATGAGCAGCATGCCACCAAGGCTATACAGCGAGCGAGTAACCAAGCCGCGCTTGCCCGCGGCACCGTACACCAGCAGCGCGAGCCCGGCGAATGGACCGAGCATGAGCGCCGCAGTGGTCAGGAATACCCCCAAGGCCACGTGGGTGGACATAATCGCCGCTCCCACGATGAGAAAAAGCGCCAGGATCAAAAGCGTCATGGCACAGAAAGCCTTGCGTTGTGTTGACATAGAAACAATCCTCCCACGGCACTGCAGTGCCGTGGGAGGATTGCTCTAAATCTTGATGGGTTTGTTATTCACCCAGGCGCGCTTAGGCAGCGCCGCCTTCGGTGCGACCAGCCAAGCGCTCATCGATGCGTAGCAGGCCAGAGCCGTCATTTCCTACCAGCTTGATCTGATCCAGAATCTCAGAAACGGTAGCTTCTTCTTCCACCTGCTCGCTCAGGAACCAGTCAACGAGCTGGCGAGATTCCAGGTCCTGTGCGTCCAGCGCCGCGCGAGCGATGGTGCGGATTTCCTCAGAGACCTTCTGCTCGTGCTCCAAGGAAGCCTGGAAAGCATCCTGCGGGTTAGCGGCCTTCACCGAACCAACCGGAATGTCATTGAGCTCTACGCGATAACCGCGGGAGAGCAAATGGTCCGCAATCTTTTCAGCATGCACGCGCTCTTCTGCTGCCTGACCCATGAACCAATCGCGCATACCCGGGAAGGAGAGGTTGTCCATCTCGAAGGCCAACTGGGTATAGACCATGGAAGCGCCGTACTCGCTAATGACCTGGTTATTCAGGAGGGTTTGTAGTTTCTCGTCCATTGTAAAAACCTTTCTGTGCAGGGAAATCAATAAGTGCTAAGCACCACACTACCGAAGATTCTCCCGCAATCCAGCAAGGCCTACTTAAGTAAACTTGCACGTCATTATGCTTTTTTAGATTGGATAACCTAAGTTAGCCAAGACAAAGCTTGCCACCACACGCAGGCAAAGTTCCCCTAAGAACGCGAGGTCATCGCAGATCCTTTGCATTTACGCCTACGCGAGCTCAAGGTCAGTTCGGCGCCTACTACTTAAGCCTCCGCACCCCAGTCCATAAATGTGATGTTAGTCACCTAGGCGGCCGCTAAGGCGATTAAGGCGCTGCGCACTAGCTCCCTCCAGGCCGCGGAACTCTACTTCGATGCCCCGCTCGGCGTATTTCTTCTGCACCGCATCCAGCGTCGCCACCGTAGAGGCATCCCATACCTCGGCCTCCGTCATATCTACCACCACGCGCTGGGTGTCCAGCGTGTAGTCAAAGGCATAGACCAAGTCATTGGAAGAGGCGAAGAAAAGCTGGCCGCGCACCGCATACGCGGCATCGCCTACTTGTTTTACCTCCACCAGGTGCGCCACGCGGCGGGCAAAGCCAATGGATGCTGTCACCACACCGAGCACCACACCGACCGCCAAGTTATGCGTGGCCAGCGTGCCTACCACCGTTACCAGCATCACCAGCGTTTCTGATAGCGGCATGAGCTTAAGCGTGCGCGGGTGAACCGAATGCCAATCCACCGTAGTTGCGGCCACGATGATCATCACCGCCACCAGGGCGGCCATCGGAATGCGGCCGACGGTCTCGCCAAGAAGAAGGCAGAGGATGAGGAGGAAGGCGCCCGCGAGGAACGTCGACAAGCGCGTGCGCGCCTGGGATGCCTTCACGCCGATCATGGTCTGGCCAATCATGGCGCACACGCCCATACCGCCAATGGCTGCGGCGAGGATATTGCCCACGCCCTGGCCAAAGGACTCGCGCGTTTTATCGGAGTGAGTATCCGTAATATCATCCACCAGCTTGGCCGTTAGCAGCGATTCCATCAGCCCCACCAAGGCCATGCCAAAGGCATAGGGCGCAATCAGCTGCAAGGTATCCAGGTTCCACGGAATATCCGGCACGAAAAGTCCCGGCAGCGAGGTAGGCAGCTCGCCTTGGTCCGCCACATCGGGGACCTTCCACCCGGCCGCGACCTCAATGATGCTGACCACCACAATGGTAACGAGCGGGGCGGGAATCACCGTGGTCAGCCGCGGTAGCCCCAACATAATTGCCAAGCCAATGGCCACCAGCACATAGACCATCCACGGCACATCACTAAGGTGCGGCAGCTGCGTAGTAAACATCATGATTCCCAGCGCATTCACAAACCCCGTCATCACCGAGCGCGGGATAAAGCGCATGAGCTTGGCGACGCCCACCGCAGCCAAAACTACCTGCATGATTCCCGCCAAGAGCACCGCGGCGACCACGTAGTCATGACCATGTTCATGCGCGAGCGGAGAGACAACGAGTGCCACCGCGCCGGCCGCCGCGGAAATCATCGCTGGCCGGCCACCGGTAAAGGCGATGGACATTGCCATCACGACGGAAGAAAACAATCCCACCCGCGGGTCCAAGCCCGCAAGGATGGAAAAGCTTAAGACCTCCGGGATCAAAGCAAGCGCCACCGCGAGTCCGCCAAAGACTTCCTTGCGCAGACGAGCGGGCGAGGAAAATGCATAACGGAAACTGGCGATGACGCCGGTAGGGGCAGGCTGTTCTTTAATCACGCCTGCACATACTAGTGGACTTTAGGAGCCTTCCTTAAAGGAGCCATCTGCAGTGATAACTGGCAGCACGGACCAGGCGAAGTTGATCCACTGATCGGTCTTCTTCCACGAAAAGTCCGGTTCAAAAATGGTCTTCGGCTTGGTATAAATGACGGCCGAGCGCACCTCGTCTGCGGTTTCCTTAAGCAGATTTACCACCAGATCCAGGGTCTTGCCGGAGTCCGCGACGTCATCTACTACCAGTACCTTCTTGCCCTTCAGCGAATCCGTATCCAACTGCGGGGACAAGATGATCGGCTCTTCCAGCGTCTGGCCGATATCGGTGTAGAACTCCACATTGATAGCGCCCATGGCCTTTACACCGATGGCATAACCGATAGCACCGGCTGGGATCAGGCCGCCGCGGGCGACGCCCACGATGAGGTCAGGGAACCAACCAGATTCCACAATCTGTTCCGACAGGTTACGGCTCGCCTCGCCGAAGACCTCCCAGGTGAGGTTTTCCCGGTCCGGGTGGATCCAATTTTCAGTCACGATTGTGTGGCTCCTTTTGCGTCATGGGCTTTCTTTGTAGTTTAACGAGCATTGCCTGCCAAAGAAAAGGCACCTACCGGAATGGAACCTCGCCCAAAGTCCGGCGTAGCTTGCGCGTGCGCAGGCGCTCCGGATTTTCGGCTAGATGCTCCATCGCTCGCACCGCGCACATCACGTGAGCTTCCTTCGAATTGGAGTAGAAGGCCTGCGCCTGGGCCGGCAGCTTCGGCACCGCGTGTAGCGGCAGGTCAGAGACCGAAAGGAGAGTTCCATAAGGAACGCGGTAGCGGTAACCATTGGCCGCGAGCGTGCACGATTCCATATCTACGGCCACCGCGGTGGAGGTACGCAGCCACTCCCACAAATCCCGGTTAGTGCGCCACTCCCAATTGCGATCATCGGTGGAGAGCACCGTGCCTGTTCGCATAAGCGAATTATCGTCGCCATAAACCGCTTTCACCGCAGACTCGAGCATGCGCTGTACTTCCGGAATCGCCGGGATGGGAGAGGTCGCCGCAACCTTTTGGTCCAGGATGTGGTCATTGCGTTGATAGGCATTGCCTAAAATCAAATCCCCGATGCGCATGCGGCCGTCCATGCCAGCGCAGTGGCCGATCATGATCCAGGCCTCCGGCCGCAGCACCGCCAAGCAATCCGTAATGGTCTTGGCGTTGGAGGGCCCTACACCGATATTGATCATCGTGATGCCATCACCACCGGCGGTAATCAGATCAAAGCGCGGCATTTGGAAGCGAGAGGTCAAGGTCAGACCATCCACATCGAGGTCCACCGCATCGTTGGGGTGGATGGTCTCTCCATTGGGCAGCACCAAGGCGGTATAACGCGAGTCTTCCCTGGTCAACTCGCGCAAACCAAATTTCACAAACTCGGTGGTGTGCATCGCGTAGTTAGTAAACAAAATGTATTTTTGCACCGTATCGACCTCGATGCCGGTGTAATGCTCAATGCGTGCACACGCGATATCAAAGCGCTGGGCGCCAAAATGAAAAAGCGGCTTTTCCGCACCGTGGAAGGCATCCCATTCGCCATCAATGATTGCATCATTGACCTCATCCAGCGTCGGACGTGGAATGGGCCCGCGTTCCTGCGGGGCTTTGCCCGCTCCCTTGATGTACTCCGGCGGAATGCGCTGGTCCGATTGACCGACGAAAATATCGCACGGATAGTTACCCGCCAGGCGAGTCAGCTGCTCGTGCAGGTAGTTCCGAATTATGTGCGGCTTGGAAATTACCGCCGAGTACTTGCCCGCCTCGTTGACGTAGCCAAACGGCTCGGAACGATCGATGGGCTGCCATTTGCGGATATCCACCGTGACCTTGGGATAAACCACGTAGCGATAGTCATCAAGGTTTCCTGAATCCAGCGTCTTACGCGCAAGCTCGCAGGAATTCTCGTAAATCTCGATCAGGCGGTTTACCGCCTCATCAACGGAGTGGACATGCTGCAGATCGGTCATAAGCGCGAGTGTAGCGGGGACTTCGCAGCGCGGCAGCGGTCCGCGCATTTCATTATTCTTTTCCGCGGTAGCTTCAGTGATACCAATACTGACATGATTTACTGCGAGAAAATCAAAGACCTAGGATCAGTCCTTTTAGCTGCTAAGAGTGTCAAAGCAAAGGCCTCAAAGGGAATGCGACGAAGAGCTCGACTATGTCAACTCGGGCATCGTCCCATCAATCCGAAGTATTCCTAATTCACATTGTCCCCAGTATGAGAGCGAGAAGAGGCACTAGCCTCAATACTGCAGACGATTCCTACTAGGACTGCACCTAATGCTCCTAACAGGATTCCCGTGGAGGAGGGCAACAGTAATCCACCCACTGCGGAGCCGACTGCCGAGCCAAGGTAGTTCGCAGATGCATTAGCAGCAACAGCAGTCGCCCCTTCATCAGGGTTTGCACTAAGCATCGAATGCTGCTGCGGTGCCATAGACGACCACCCCAAAAGCCCCCAAGCAAAAAGACACACCACTGCCACCACGTGGCTCGAAGGGAAGAGCAGCAGTAGAGCGAAATCAATCACGAGTAATGCAATGATAATGACCGTTAGTTTTCGTGAACTATTAACCTTGTCAAGCACCCTCCCAATCCCAAAAGCACCCACTGCCCCGCCGATACCCCAGACCCACATGCCAGCAATGGTGTCTACCTGCACACGATCAAGCACTACAGGAATATAGGTGTACAACCCCAGCGAACCCACTCCAACAAAGAAAGTAACTAAGGTCGTCAGGAAGTTATCCACTCGGCCGATGACTCGGAGTCGCTGCCCCAACGAGGAGGAGGGCACAGCTGGTACCACACTCGCCTTGCGCAACGCTAGACCCGCTAACGCCACTATTCCAATGGCCGAGACCAAAGCGATGGTAGCCCTCCAGCCTAGCTGTTTAGCTACCCCCAATCCCACCGGTACGCCCACGACAGTTCCCACCGCTAAGCCAGCCAGCACCATTGACAGTGCGCGCCCGCGATACTTTGCTGGGACAGACATCCCCGCTACGGCTGAGGACAGCGGCGAATAAATTCCCGCTGCCGCACCTGCGATTAAGCGTGACACGAGAAAAACACTCACGGTAGGCGAGACTGCGGTCACGACATTCGCCAAAGAAAACACAGCAACAGCTCCAAGCAGACCACTCCGCGGATCTTTGCCTGCCCTACCCGAGAACAGCGGACCAGATATTGCGTACGCGCCGGTAAAAGTGGTAACGCCCAAGCCGATCACACTGTCACTTGTACCCAGGTCGTTTGCAATCTGTGATAGCAGCCCAGCGATAACATATGCGTCCAATCCGAGCGCTACACTGCCCAAAACTAACGGCCACAGCTGTTTAAGCATTCGAAATCACCATATCGAGCAAACCAGGGAACCGTTCGTCTAGATCGCCTCTGCGCAAAGAGATAACACAAGTTCGTCCCTGGCTTCTTGTCCACGTCACACCGGCTTCACGCAGCTGCCGAGTGTGGTAGGTCAGGGTAGATCGAGGCAGGTCATCAGCGAGCGTCAAACTATCGTGCTCCTGACCGTCTGCCAGGCGCCTAACCATCTCTAACCGGATGGGATCACTTACCGCAGCCAGAACACGGACGAATTCAAGGTCCTCGGTGGCCGGATGCTCATACTTTCGTGGGCTCATCACAACTCCAATCGTGCAAGAATTCCTGAACGATTGACCACAGTAAGCTACCCGAGAGATTCGTGCAAGATTTCTTGCACGAATGCAGGTGCGCAGATAAAGCCCCACCCAGACAGCGATAAATGAACACCGGAGTCTTGAGGAGCTCTATTTTTAGATACCAAGCTTTCAACCTCAGACGTCTCTAATTCATAACCTTCAACGTTGGCACAATAAATCGAGCCAAGTTTATGAAAGTAGAGAGCCCTATTCCTTCTTCTAACGGTGCGTACAACGTAGCTTGATTTAATAGACCCTTCTACCCAAAAATATGCTCGAAGGTTCTTTGGTCAGGAAAGCATGACAGACACCGTCACCCCTTCAGGGAAAAGCAACTAATCTGCAGCACCAGAAATGATTTAGAGAACGAACGATCGCTGGTGACCAGTTGAAATGTTTAGTTCTCACGCGCTTGCAGTTGGTTAAATGCGCAGGGCACACCGAAGCCCTCGACGCATAAGCGTTATGGATACCAACTCGCACCCCTCCACTGCACAGAATTGCCACTGCAAGAGTAGTTCCCTGCAGAAAATGGCGTCAGCTACTCCTAGACTCCTGGGGAGGTAATGAAGCGGTATCCCAACCCGGGTTCAGTAAGCAGATATTGGGGATCAGAAGGATCGGTTTCCAGTTTGCGGCGCAGCTGCGAGGTATAGATGCGCAGGTAGTGGCTTTGCCCTTCGAAACCCGGGCCCCAAATCTCTGCGAGGAGGTCTTCTTTGCGCACCAAACCGCCGTGGGCACGCAACAGCGTCGTAAGCACGCCCCACTCAGTAGGGGTCAGGTGAAGGGGCTTTCCTGCCTTGGTGATGGAGTGTCGAGGGACGTCGATCAGCACATCGCCCGCCCGCACCATCGTGGCTTCCCGCTGGGCAGATGGATGCTGGGGACTGCCATGCCGCAAAGCCACGCGCACGCGGGCCAAGAGCTCTTCCATAGAAAAGGGTTTGGTCACATAATCATCAGCACCGCGATCTAGGGCCGAGGCACTAAATAGGGGATCGGACCGGGCCGTAAGAATCAGAACGGGAATTGCTGACCACCCTCGAATCCCATCGAGGACCTCCCGCCCATCCATATCCGGCAGACCCATATCCAAAATCACCACATCGGGCTGATGCTGGGAGACCATCTGCAGACCCTCCGCCCCGGTGCTGGCTGAATACACCTCATACCCACGCGCTTTAAAATTAATGCTCAAGGTGGTGAGCAAACGCGGATCATCATCCACAATGACAATCGTGGCCTTCTTATCAGTCATGGCTTTTCTCCTCCCGCAGCGGGAAACTCAGGATAAAGGTCGCTCCTGGAGTGGCCTCTACGGTGATAGTACCGTCCATGGCCTCCACAAATCCGCGTACGACGGAGAGGCCTAAACCTACCCCGTTGTCATTGCTGGTATCGCCCAAGCGCTGAAAAGCTTGGAAAAGCTCCTGCTGCTTTTCTGGTGAAATTCCCGGCCCTTCATCGCTCACACTCAGCTCCACACGTTCATCCTTAACCTGCGCATCAACGTTGACTGGTCCGCTCGGCGCATAGCGCAAAGCGTTATCGAATAGGTTCGCCAGCACGCGTTCCAGCAAAACGCTATCCGCGCAACAGGTGCGGCCACGGAGTCCAGAACAAATATGAATGCGACCAAGTTGGTCCTTGCTATGTCCAAAGGCACAGGAAGCAATAGCCCGATTGGCTACCTCATATAACTCCACAGTATCCCGGCGTGCAGTTACCGCTCCTGCACTCAAGCGCGAGTGATCCAATAGGTTGGTCACGAGCAGCGTGAGTTGATCGATGCTAGCTGCGGTTTCCGCCAGCAGTATTTCTTGATCCTCTGGGCTGAATTCGATTTCGGAATTCCGCAAAGAGGACACAGCCAGCTTGGCCGTTGCTAGGGGCGTGCGCAGATCGTGGCTCACGCTCGATAGCAGTGCACGACGCAATTCATCAGCGGCAGCAATGGCATCGGCACGTGCGGCTTCAGCCGAAAGCTTGTCGCGGCGCACTATGCCGGCTAAGTAACCTGCCACAACCGCCACCAAAGCACGGTCGCGGGCGGATAACGCTGGGCCTTCCATCACAATCTGGACCGTAGTGTCCTCGCTGGAGACCAACGTTTCTACCTCACGTTTATGAGTCTTTGCGGGGATATGCAGGTGTCTACTTTGCCGGGGCGAGGCCGCCGAAGCGTGCCAGGTAGAGAGTATGTCCCCGGAGGCGTCAAGAAGCACGGCCTTATGGCAGCCGAAGGTCTCTCCTACCTTGCGAAGCACTGCGTCGATGGGAGATACGTCCGCACGGCGGTTGAGGGCTGCGCGGGAAAAGACCGTCAAGAGCTCAGCATCGCGCGTGGCAATGGCCGCATTATGGTGCTCTATTTTGGTGCGCCGCACTTGTAAACCCACGGCCAGGGCAATGGCTACCATGACCACGAGGATGACAGCGTTAGCCGGCTCAGCAATATCGAACGTGTACAGGGGCTCGGTAAAGAACCAATTGACCGCCAAGCCCGAGGCAAACGCAATAATTACCGCCGGCCACAGGCCAGCGAGCATGCTCACGAGGAGGATCAGCGCAAAGTAAAAAGCAGAACACGTGCCTGTTCCCAATGCCGAGCCGTCGATGCCTTGCAACAGTGCGGTCAAGGCGATGAAAGCGACAGCCGCGCCCACCCAAGACACCGCCCGGCGCGGAAGGGAATGCAATGGTCGCAGCAGTGGTGAAAGA
The DNA here is from genome assembly GCF_037908395.1 of Corynebacterium sp. KPL4072. Taxonomy (NCBI): domain Bacteria; kingdom Bacillati; phylum Actinomycetota; class Actinomycetes; order Mycobacteriales; family Corynebacteriaceae; genus Corynebacterium; species Corynebacterium sp. KPL4072. Next base: position 163,199 of record NZ_JBBMGE010000005.1, on the reverse strand, counting down.
GGCGAGGGTTTATCGGACGGAAGATTAACAATGTGACAATCGATCTTGCCTGAATCCCGCAACACGGCCTCAGCAACGGTGCCGCGCCAGTGCAGGCCTAAGCGACGCCGTGGTGAAACCCCCAGGACCAGCTGGGTGGCGTTGACGCTGCGGGCAAAATTAAGCAGCGCTTCTGGCACCGAGTCACCGGTGACCTGATGCAAACGGGCACCCACGTCCTGAGCCAAGGATTGTAATTTGGCCAGTTGTTGAGCGGAACCTGCAACGGAAGATTCACCGGAAGAGAAGGAGTCCCCAAAAATTACGTGGACTACATGTAGCTCGGCTGAGGACTTGGACGCGATGCGGCGCCCGCGGCGAATGAGCAGTTCTGCGTGCGCGACGTTCTGAATAGCCACGACCACCCGTTCCCGCGCTTCCCAGGTATCAGTAATGTCTTGTTCAGAACGGTAGGATGCGAGAGCCTCATCAACCTGGTCCGCCAACCACAACAGGGCTAGCTCCCGCAATGCAGTCAGATTGCCCACCCGAAAATAATTATTCAAGGCTGGGGCAATGCGCGCTTCTTTATAGACTTGGCCATCCCTCAAGCGGGTGCGCAAGAGCTGCGGGGATACATCCACCAACTCGATCTCGTTCGCCGCACGCACCACCTCGTCTGGCACCGTCTCCTGCGGGGAAATACCGGTGATCTGGTTTATTACGTCATTGAGGCTTTCAAGGTGCTGGATGTTCAGGGTAGAAATCACGTCGATTCCTGCGGCTAGGAGTTCCTCTACGTCCTCCCAGCGCTTAGCGTGTTCCTCACCGCGCGGATTGGAATGGGCAAATTCATCGACCAGAACGGTTTCCGGCTGGCGCGAGATGATGGCTGCAGTATCGAGTTCTCCGGTGGATAGCCCGGCGGCGTAGCGCCGCGGGATGGTCTCAAGGCCATCACACAGCGCCCGAGTGAATTCGCGCCCATGATCTTCCACGATGCCAATGACCACATCGCGGCCGGCCAGCACAAGGCCGTGCGCCTCGTTGAGCATTGCACAGGTCTTACCAGACCCAGGCGCCGCGCCGAGGTAGATCTTCAAAGCGCCACGCTTGGTGCGCGCCGGAACTTTCTTGTCGTTCATATGGCACTCATCTTATGAGCAGGACGGTGGATTGGGCAGCGCTCGGTTGAGAGTAGTGACGTTAACTGCGTCTTCGCCCAGGAACCCGAGGCTGGCATGCTCCGTGTTGTCCTCGATGAGGCTTCGCACTTCTTCGGTGCTTATCCCCTGCTCTCGAGCGACACGTGGAGCCTGTAGTTCAGCGTACGCAGGGCTAATGCCAGAGTCGACACCAGAGCCGGAACCGGTTACCGCATCGGTGGGAACATCTTCTGGAGCGGCGCCTTCACGCTTGGCGATGTCCCCGCGCCGCTCCTGCACGGCTTTTTCTAGCTCGGAGCTACTAGCGCCGTAATTGCTCATGCCTTCGGAACGGGGGAAGAAGTACGGGCCTTCGGTCTGACCATCTTGCAGCTGGGTCGAGCCAGCTAGGCAATCACCTTGGTAAATGAGGTTGCCCTCGGCGGAGTCCGGCTTGATGCGGGAGATTCCCCACACGGCAGCGGGATAAATCATTCCCAGTGCGATAACGCACAATAGTACGGCTACGAATCCAGCGGCGAGGTTACGAAAATAGACACGCATTTTTGGTCCTTCTTTTTCTACATACCTGGAAGCAGGTTGACTACCTGGTCAATGAGCCAGATGCCTAGGAATGGGGTGATCACGCCGCCCAGTCCCCAAATGCCCAGGTTACGGCGTAGCAGGGACGAGGCGGAGGCCGGCTTATAGGCCACGCCCTTGAGCGCCAATGGGATAAGAGCAACGATGATGAGCGCGTTGAATACGACTGCAGACACAATGGCGGATTGCGGCGAGTGCAGGTGCATCACGTTGAGGCGCTCGAGGTGCGGAAGCTGGGTAGAAAACAGGGCCGGCAAAATGGCGAAGTACTTCGCTAAGTCATTAGCCAAAGAGAAGGTGGTAAGCGCCCCACGGGTGATGAGCAACTGCTTGCCAATGCGCACGACATCGATAAGCTTGGTCGGATCAGAATCCAAGTCCACCATATTGGCGGCTTCCTTCGCTGCAGAGGTACCAGTATTCATGGCCACACCCACGTCCGCCTGCGCCAGCGCCGGCGCATCGTTGGTACCGTCACCGGTCATAGCGACCATGCGGCCGTGCGCCTGTTCCTCGCGGATCCTGGCCAGCTTGTCTTCCGGGGTGGCCTCCGCGATGTAATCATCGACGCCTGCCTCTTTCGCAATGGCCGCTGCCGTCAACGGGTTATCGCCGGTCACCATGATGGTTTTGATGCCCATCTGGCGCAGTTCGGCGAAGCGCTCCGCCATGCCCGGCTTGACGACGTCACTGAGCTGCACCACCGCAATAACCCTGCGGGTGCCGTCGGATTCTTCCACAGCAACTGGCAGCGGGGTTCCACCACCTTCTGCAATCTGGGTCACGGAGTCTGCAATTTCTTGTGGCCAGTCGCCACCTGCTTCAGTTACCCACCGGCGCACAGCATCGCCTGCACCCTTACGTAGTTTTCGGCCTCTGAGGTCAAGCCCAGACATGCGGGTAGAAGCGCTAAATGGAATGACCTCAGCGGTCTTTTCTTCCTCTCCTGCTTCGGCAGAAAGGTGGTAGTTTTCGGTCAACCACGACACGATGGAGCGACCCTCCGGGGTCTCATCGGCAACCGAAGCAACGCGGGCTATCTCCGCAGCTTCCTGCTCATCGACACCGCGCGCAACGATAAGCCCGGTAGCCTGCCGGTTGCCATAGGTGATGGTGCCGGTTTTATCCATGAGTAGGGTCGCTACGTCGCCCGCCGCCTCCACCGCTCGTCCGGACGTAGCCAGAACATTGTGGTGCACGAGGCGGTTCATTCCCGCGATTCCCACCGCGGATAGCAGGGCAGCGATGGTGGTTGGGATGAGGCAGACCAACAGAGCTACCAGCGAGAGCGGCGAGAGCTCCGCGCCGGTAAACAACCCCATTGGGGCCAGTGCGGTAACCGCAATGAGGAAGAGGATAGTCAGGGTAGACAGGAGGATGCTCAGCGCGATCTCATTCGGGGTCTTGCGGCGCTCCGCTCCCTCCACCAAGGCAATCATCGTATCGACGAAGGTAGATCCCGGCTCCGAGGTGATCTGTACCAGGATGGAATCAGACAAGACCACGGTACCGCCGGTCACAGCACAACGATCTCCACCGGCCTCGCGAACCACGGGAGCAGACTCGCCGGTAATGGCAGATTCATCGACGGTTGCCGCACCTTCAATGACGTCGCCGTCACCCGGGATAGTCTCTCCGGCCTCCACGCGCACGATGGCGCCTTTGGTGAGCTCAGAAGCGGCAATGACCTCGATGCCGCCATCGGTGACCAGGTTAGCGGTGGCGTCATCGCGCACGGCGCGCAAGCTATCCGCTTGGGCTTTACCGCGGCCTTCGGCATATGCCTCAGCAAACGCGGCGAACGCAATGGTAAACCACAACCATACGGTCACCACCCAGCCATAAACGCTGGGGCTAAAGATGGACCACAGGGTAGTCAGCGCGGCGCCTACCCACACCACGAACATGACGGGGTTGCGGGCTTGGGCGAGCGGGGACATCTTGTGCGGCAACGATTTAAACGCTGCCGCAGCCAACCCACTGTTTTTGGTGGCAGAGCGCTGGGGAGTGCGTTGCTCAGTGGTCATAGTTGGTGTTGTCATAAGAGTGCCTCCGAAATGGGACCCAAGGTAAGAACGGGGAAGAAGGTAAGGGCGGCGACCAACACAATGACGCCGATGGTAAGCAGCGCGAAGGTCACACCGGACGTCGGCAAGCTGCCGGCGGTAGTGGCCTGCCGGCGTTGACCGGCTAGGCTGCCCGCCAAGTACAGGGTGAAAACGATGGGGAGGAAGCGGCCCAGCAGCATGGCGATACCGAGGGTGACTTGCCACCAGGGCTCGGTTACCGTCAGGCCCGCGAAGGCCGAGCCGTTATTATTCGACGCCGAGGTAAAGGCATAAAGCACCTCGGAGAGACCGTGCGCGTTATCCGGGGTTCCCGGCGCGCCGTAGTTGGTCGCGGAAAGCTCCACCAGCTTGCGCTGAGCCACCGATGCGCCCACGCCTACCAGGACGAGGACCGGCATGGTGAGGATGTACAGGCTCACCGCGGAGATTTCCTTGCGGCCGACCTTATTGCCCATAAACTCCGGGGTGCGCCCAACGAGCAGGCCGCCGATAAATACGGCGAGGATTGCTACCATCAGCAGACCGTAGAGGCCAGTGCCCACGCCGCCTGGTGCAATTTCGCCTAGGAGCATATTGAGGATCAACAAGCCGCCACCCAATGGTGAATAGCTATCGTGCATCGAATCGACCGCACCGGTAGAAGTGCCCGTAGTAGACACCGCAAAGAGTGCGGAAGCGTCAATACCTAGGCGCTGTTCGATGCCCTCCAAGTTGCCGCCCGCAGCCTGAGCTGCCGCACCGGTGGTAGTGTGCTGCGCCCATACCACCAAGGCAACCATAACGGTCCAAATGCCGCCGATGACGCCAAGCAGGGTCCAGGCATGTTTTTGCGATTTCAGCATTACCCCATAGGCACGGATAAAGCAGAAAGAGATAACCAGCAAAGAAAAGATTTCCACGAGGTTGGTAAAACCAGTGGGGTTCTCAAAAGGGTGCGCCGAGTTGGCACCGAAGATGCCACCACCATTGGTTCCCAGCAGTTTAATTGCCTCCTGGCTAGCTACCGGAGCGCGCGGAATATCCACGCCCGCGGAGCTCACCAGGTTAGACCCGAAGGTTTGCATGGTTCCGCCCAAGATGAGGACGAAGGAAATCAATAGAGAAAGCGGCAAAAGAATGCGCACCAAACCGCGGGTGAGGTCAACCCAGAAATTTCCGATGAGGTGCTGTCCGCTCTCAGTGCCCAGCTTGTCACGGCTATATCCCAAGTGACCGATACCGCGAATGAGCGCAACCGCCACACACATGCCAACAGCCGCGGAGGCGAAGTTCTGGACGGTCAGGCCAAGCATCTGCGCAGCATTGCTCAGGGTTTCTTCGCCCGAATAGGACTGCCAGTTGGTATTGGACACGAATGACGCCGCCGTATTGAACGCCATCCACGGTTCCACCGCTACGGAGCGGGAATTGCCAAAGCTAGGCAAAACGGTTTGTAGGCGCTGCACCGCGTAAAGAACGAGTACGGATGCCAAGCTGAAACCAAGCAATGCACGGCTGTAATTCTTGCTGTTATGCCCGCGGTTTGGGTCAACGCGCAGGACCTTATACACCGCACGCTCTATCGCCCAGTCCTTGTCAGAGGTGTAGCTGCGTGCGATCCAGTTGCCCAAAGGAACATATGCCGCCGCGAGCAAGACGACGAGGGCGAGGAACTGCGGTAACACCGCCCCAATGCCGGCGATCATGCGAAACGCTCCGGATCAACTAAGGAAATGATGAGGTAGGTCACCAACGCCACAACAATGACGAGGCCAATGACCGCTGTAATGGTGTTCATGGTTATGCGTCACCGTCCAGAAGCTCGTTGAGGACGGAGGGACAGCCAACCGTCAGGATGGCTATCAGGATTGCCACGATGTCTAACATGTGGGAAACCCCCTTGTGCGAGTGAAACTTTCCTGTGCCTGACAGGTATGCCTGCCAGGTGCCGGTACCAAGGCAGCACCTGCTACGCACAAACGTTAGGACCACACCCCCGCTGCCCTAGGCAATCTTTGCGCTATCTTTACGCCTCTCGCTCGCAATTTTTATATTTCCTTTACACCCCTTTTCCGCCACCTTTTCTTCAGGCCGGGAACCGCCCCTTATCCACAACGAAGGCCCGCCGACAGCGCATCGGCGGGCCTTCTCCCCATGACTAATCTCTCGGTACCCAAGGAGGGAATGGAGCGCACCCTCCTGCAAGCACCGCCCGTGATTAGGCAAGCCTAAGTTTATAAACCTTTCGTAGGATGGTCAAGGGTTTGCCCATAAATTTCTTAACTCCTGACAAAAACACAGTTAACCTGCAATAACGAGTACAATCCGGAACCATGGCTGAGTTGAAATCCACTATTTCCGAACAACTCCGCAAATTCTGGCGTGCCAGCGAGAAGGAATTGACCGATTCCCCGCGTCGCGGTGTCGCCTCCCCTGCCGAAGCCACGGCACTGCGCGAGGAGGTCGCGGCCGAGATTGCGGACCTCATCAAAGCGCAAAAGGTCAAAACCAGCCCCGGCGATACCGCCCTCGACGCCGATGCGGCCGCCACCCTCCCGCTAGGCGCACGCATGAAGCCACGTGGGATCTTCGAAGATGACTGGGGCGCACGTCCTACCGCACAACGCCCCTGGCCGGTCATCCTCATCCACGGCACCTGCGATACCAAGGGCGTATGGCAAATCCTCGGCAATGAGCTGCGCCAAGACGGCTGGGCGGTCTTCGCCCCTGACTACGGCCGCCGCGCCACCCAACCCCTTGCAGAATCCGCCGAGCAACTCGATGCCTATATCCGCACCGTGCGCATGGTCACCGGCGCGAACAAGGTCATCCTCATCGGCCACTCGCAGGGCGGGCTCCTCGCCCGCTATTGGATGCGCATGATTGGCGGCGCCGAGCATGTCCTCCACCTGATGTGCATCAGCGCGCCAAACCACGGAACTACCTACGGCGGTATCGTCAGCCGCCTCATTCGCACCCCGCGCCAAGAGGCGGTAATGCGCTCCGTCATCGATGGCTGGTTTGGGCCGGCGGGAATGGACCAAATTGTCGGCAGCGAAGCGCTACGCGAGGCCAATCGCGATGGCGACTTGGAATCTGGCGTGAGCTATACCTGCATTGCCACACGGTCTGATGCCGTCGTGGTCCCACCCGAAACCTGCTTCCTTGATCCCCGCGGCGTCGCAGAGGGCACCGTGCGAAATATTTATGTCCAAGACTTCGACCGCCGAGCAGTGGTCATGCACGAAGATATGCCCATGGATAAGCGCGTCCATGCCATCGTGCGCACCATCTTGGAATTAGTAGAGACTATCCCCCGCTAGTTAGAGCTCCAGCTCATCAAGGACCGCGTCAAAGGCTGGGCCCACCTGCGTGCGCCACAGCGTATCCACCTTCTGATCACCCCGGCCGGGGCCGCCATTGATGACGGCTACGCGCTTGCCCTGCTTCTTTGCCTCCAGCACAAAGCGATACCCACTCATCACCGCAAGAGAGGACCCAGCCACCAGCAGCGAGCGCGCCTGTCCCAACACGGCAAAGGCGGCATCGCGGCGCTCAGCCGGCACGGACTCGCCAAAGTAGACGACGTCTGGTTTCAATAATTCCGATCCACAGCTCTCGCATCCGGCCATGCGAAACGCTGCCACGGCGGCCTCATCCAGGGTCACGTCACCATCCGGATTCACTTGGTCCGCCTCCACCACTAGGCGCTCCAAGTACCTCGGATTTGCTGCGGCCAAACGCGCATCGAAATGCGTCCGCGCCTCCCGATATCCGCACATCAGGCACACGACGGTTTCCATATCGCCATGCAGCGCCACCAAGTTCGCGGTCCCGGCCTGTTTATGCAGTCCATCAACGTTTTGGGTAACCACGCCATTAACCAGCCCGGCGCGTTCCAGTTCCACGAGCGCGTAGTGCGTGCGATTCGGCGCCGCGGAATCCATGACTCGCCAGCCCACAAAGCTGCGGGCCCAATACCTATGGCTCGCGGCCGGGTCGTGGCGAAATTCCTGATAGGTCATCGGCCGGTGCCTACTCAACGAGCCGCGCGGCCCTCGATAATCCGGCACGCCCGACTCCGTCGACACCCCAGCCCCCGTTAGCACCATCACTGGGCCCTCGCGCAGCTGCTTGACGACGTCCCCCAAAGCCCTCCCCGGCTCCGTATGCGGCGCCGATTCCTCTACCACTCGGGCGATCGAGCGCAGCGCGGACTGATGAGCAAGGGAAACGGCTGGATCCATGCTCCCGATGCTAGCTTTCGGGCAAGTGCTCTACGTATAGCCACTCCGAATCCAGCTCCCCGTGGCGCGAGCACTTGGTATGCCAGCCATCGGGGCGTACCTGGGCCACCATGCGCCGGCCACAAATTTGGCAGTAGCGCGGCACATCGAGGCCCGCGGCGGCAGCGGGGTGCAGCGTAAAGACCTCCTCAATCGGCTTGCCGGTATTCGGATGGAAAATTGGTTCTTCCCCAGCTAGGACGGCAGCGGCCAATTCGGAAGTCGGCGCGGATAGACCAGCCACTACAGGGCCTTAATCGGCAGATCGATGCGGTTCAACATGTCCACATCCTTTTCAATCTGCTGGCCCAGGGTGGTCAGGTAGTTGCCGGCAATGATGGCGTTGATGCCGCCGAGGAGGCCGCGCTCCGTGCCGTCGTCGCCAAGCGAAAGCTCGCGGCCGCCGGCAAAGCGCAAGGTGGTAGACGGCATAGCCAAGCGGAATGCCGCCACGGCGCGCAGGCCTTCACCCAGTGGAACCAGCGGGCGATCCGCAAATGGGGTGCCCGGGCGCGGGTCAAGGAAGTTCATCGGCACCTCGCACGGGTCAATCTCTGCCAGCTGCGCGGCGAACTCGGCGCGCTGTTCCAAGGACTCGCCCATGCCGATGATGCCGCCGCAGCAAACCTCCATGCCTACCTCGCGTACATAGTCGAGGGTCTGCTTGCGTTCCTCCCAGGTGTGGGTGGTGACCACATTGGGGAAGAAGGAACGGGACGTCTCCAGGTTGTGGTTATAACGCTGCGCGCCCATGTCCTTTAGGCGCTGCGCCTGCTCGCGGGTCAGGGTGCCCAGGGAGCAGGAAATCTCGATATCGACGGCGTCATTAATCGCGGCAATCGCCTCGCCTACCTGGTCCAGCAAACGATCATCCGGGGACTTCACCGCAGCGACGATGCAGAACTCAGTAGCACCGGTCTTGGCGGTCTTCTGCGCCGCCTCCACCAACTCCGGGATGTTGAGGCGCACGGCGCGCACTGGGGACTCGAAGAGGCCGGACTGAGAACAGAAGTGGCAATCCTCTGGGCAGCCGCCAGTTTTAATGGAGATAATGCCTTCCACCGATACGTCTGGACCACACCACTTCAGGCGGGTCTGGTGGGCGATATCGGCGATCTCCTCCAATTGGGAATCCGGGACCTGTAGTACTTGCAGTAGTTCTTCCTGGTTCAGGCCTTTGCCTTGCTCCAGCGCTTTTTCACGGGCGATGTCAATAATGCTCATGGTGTGAACCATACTTGAACAGCGTTCAGCTTTGGTTAAAATCACATAAAATTTTTCCCAGCGTTAGGCTCGATAGCATGACGCTTTATGATGACACCCTCTCCCTCCTCCAAGAACTTATCCGCAATGCCTGCGTAAACGACCTCACGCCGGACTCCGGTCACGAGGTACGCAATGCGGATAGTTTAGAAAAATTCTTCGCGGGCGAAGACGTGCAGATTGAGCGCTTCGAGTCCCACCCAGGCCGCGTTTCCATCGTCGTGACCGTCCCCGGCGATCCGGACAAAGAACCGCTCACCCTCATGGGGCATACAGACGTCGTCCCCGTCGACGAACCTAAATGGACCAAGCCTCCCTTCGAGGCGCTCATCGAGGACGGCAAGCTCTACGGCCGCGGTTCCGTAGACATGCTATTTATTACCGCCACCATGGCCGCCGTCACGCGCGAAGTCGCCCGCACCGGCAATACGGGCGGCACCCTTGCCTTCGTCGGCATGGCCGATGAAGAGGCCCGCGGCGGTCTCGGCGTGCGCTTTATGTCCGAAAACCACCCCGATGCCTTTTCCTGGAAGAACTGCTTATCTGAAACCGGCGGCAGCCACCTGCCCGGCGCGGTGGGTTTCAACGTGGGTGAAAAGGGCGCCGGCCAGCGCCGCCTGCACGTACATGGCGATGCCGGCCATGGCTCCACCCCTTATGGCAAGGACTTTGCCATCGTAAAGATCGGTGAGGTGGCCCGCCGCATCGCCGCCGCTGAGCCGCCCACGGCTTCCAATGAGATCTGGGAGGGCTTCGTGCGCACCTTCAAATTTGACCCCCAGACCGAGCAAGAGCTTATCGACGGCACCGGTGACTACTCCAAGTTCGGCAACCTCGACGCCTACGCGCATGCCTTTAGCCATACCACCATCGCCGAGACCGTCCTGCGCGCCGGCGGCGCCATTAACGTGCTGCCTTCACATGCCTACCTGGAAATGGATGTGCGCCCCTTCCCCGGCCAGACCCAAGAGGATCTGGATGACTTCCTGCGCAGCGCGCTTGGAGACATGGCCGATGAGGTAGAAATCGAACACCTCATTACTGAAGATGCCACGCAATCCTCCACCGATACCGAGCTGTGGCGCGCCATTGAGGCCACCTCCAAGGAATTCTTCCCTGATAAGGCCGTCGTCCCAGTTCACGCCACCGGCGGCTCGGATCTGCGCTTTGCTCGGCGCAAGGGTGGCAACGCCTATGGCTTTGCCATGCACACCGAGGGCCGCGATATGGCCAGCGCCAATTCACAGCTGCACAGCCACGACGAGCATCTCTACTTGGAGGATCTGAAGCTCACCGTGCGCGCTTACCGCAGCCTGGTTAATCGCTTCCTTGGCCTGTCACAGGCATAACAAGTGTGGCAAGATAGCTGGCATGAGCTTTGCACGTAAGTCCGCGCTGCTATCTGCAGCTACCGCCCTGACCGTAACCCTCGCCGCCCCTGCCGCTGCCCATGCCGACGCCGTTGACAACATCCTAGCCAAGATGCCTGCCGGCCAGATTTCCTGCTCCCAGGCGAAGCAATACTGGACCAACTCCGCTGACTACAACCAGAAGAAGTCCCAGGCCCTCGCCGTTGCCACCGTGCACCCACGCGGCAACGAGGTTCGCGACGCCATCGGCCGCATGGACGAGGCTATTGCCCGCTGCGGCCTAAACGGCACTACTGGCCAGGGCAAGCCGGTCAACACTGGCGGCCAGCGCGGCAATGCTCCCGCACCAAAGCCGGCTCCGGCTCCGTCCCCAGCGCCAGCCAAGAACACCAAGGTCATCGAGCTGGGCACCATCCCTGGCCAGCCGACTGTCGACGTCCCGTTCTTGGGCCAGACCTTCCGCATCCCGGATGCGGCCAAGATTGCCCAAAACGCTGTATCCCAATTCCAGCTGCCGCAGATTCCGCAAATCCAGCAGCTACAGCAACTGTCTTCTTTCTAGCGGTCTAGCTGAAAATAGATCCCGGCATGCGCGCTGCAGCCGGGATTAAATTTATGCCCGCAGTGGGGACAGGCAGGCACGGCGGAATAAGCGTGGTAGTTCATCTCGGTGCGGCAGGCGCCGCAGAGGACTGAGGGGGCGTCGGCAAGCATGGGACCAAACTCATGGTCAGTGAGTTCGGCGTGGCACAACGCGCAAGCAAAATACTTCCCGCAGGTGGCACACTTATTGGCCACCACGTCCAACGGGGAATGCCAATGCTTGCACCGGCCTTCCGCATCAATCGCGCCGTGAATCTTCATGGCCGTCAGCATACGCGCCACCCTGCTGCCACTGCTGCTTCTTTTCTTCAGACTTCTTGGCATTGCGCACTGCCTGAATACCCACCACAATGGCAATGATGATCGGCACCCACACCTTGCTGTAATCCATCAAGAATACGAGCCAATCGGGCGGATCGATGTCAATATTGAAGTCAATATTCGGCACGGGCAGCTCAATCTGCGGCAACTCCGGCACTGGGAGCGCGATATCCGGCAGGTCGATATCTGGCAGCTCCCAATCCGGCAATAACCGAGACAAGATGCGGCTAATGATCGGACCAAGCACGATCACGCCTATGGCCCAGCCGGACTTTCCCAAGCCGCCCAGGAGCGGATACAACACCCGCTTAAAGGAGCTTTCCTCCATGGCCTTGCGGCGCTTTTCTCCTAGTGAGCGGGCCGGTGGATCGAGGGCAACTGCCTCCTCACCATTGCGGTAATAGACGTCTAAAAGCTCGCCAAAGGGAGAGGCTTGGATATCCAGATAAGGTTTGCTGCGCGAGGCGGAGTTCTCAAAAAGGGTGAGGTCTTTTTCTATCTTCTTTTTAAGCGAATACCGGCCCGCACGAGGCCGATCGTGGCGGCTGCGTACCTGACCGTTGACCACAATCTGCAGGCGCGGGCTGGGATTCTTCCGCCACAACCGGAGCCGTTCGGGGAGGGAGGCATCGCCTGGAACCGGGGTATAGTCCTTCGCCTTCTTCGGCCACTCACCTAGCTCAGCGAACTCGGCATCGTATCCGCGCTGCACCTCGATAGTGCCCACCTCGGGGTGCTCTAGGCGCCAGGTCTCCATTAGCTCTTCCCTGCCTTGGAGCCCACCACGGCACCTAGCTTGCTCGCAGCCCATGCCAAGAAAACAAACACTGGGAGGTAAATCCACGTTCCCTCATTGAAATACAGGGACATGGCGGCAAAATAGGCCAGCCCAGCCACACAGAAGATGGTCCAAGAGGCGCGGAAAGTGGCGCCGTCGACAAGAGCAATGATCACCGTCAGCACGGCCATGAGGATGAGCAGGATAAGGCCGGAAACAAGGTGGTAGACGGCGGGCGGAACAACGATGAAAACCGTGACCATGGCGATGGGTGCCCACCATTGCCACCAGGCGCGGCTGGGCTCGTCTTTCGTTTCCGCTTCTTCTAGCTCCTCAAACACTCACCCAACCTATCACAGGGCTTGGCAGAACTTATGGAGGAGAAATCCTCCCTACGTCCGGCTTAATCCTCCCCGCGGAGGATACCGCGATGAGCAGGGCATACTTAGCGTTGAGTACATGAAAAGCACACCACTCATCCTCGCGGCAGGCGTGATTTTTGGTGCCATCTACGGCACCAATGCACTCCTGCCAGATATATACGACAACCCCACCTCTGAGGTGCAGGCCGGCCAGGCGCGCATCCCCGGATTATCCTGCACGGAAGAAGATGGCTCCACCACTGCCGAGCCGCGCTGGGACTGTGACGGCACCCAGATCCGCGCTAAAGAAGTCGGCGTACAGGACAAAGACCAAGCCACCCGCCGGTACCTCCGGGCAATGAGGGAAGGTACGGCCATGCCGGAAGGAGACATCGACCGCGACGGGGATAAGCGCACGCTTAGCGATGGCGACCTCGTAGCCATCAGCATTGAGGGCGATGGCCCCACCACGTTCCTCTCCTTGCACGGACCTCGCGCTGCAGAACTTGCCCAGGAGGTAGAAAAGGCATGAAGAATCTGTACTGGCTATCTATCGCTTTCGGCCTGGTAGTTTCCGGCTTTTTCTTTGTTGATCGCCGGTTTACCGAGGTGGGGCTCATCGGTGCGCTCATCTGCGCTGGCCTGACACTCGGTCTGGGATTCTGGTGGTTTAGGCCGCGGCCGATGTGGCAGGGCATCCTATGGGGTGCGCTCGCCCAGCCGGTGGTGGTGAGCCTCAACGATCAGATGGTGGGGATCTCGGACAAGCTGGGGCTCACCCACCTAGACGCGGCCTTCTACTCGCCGCTTCCGGAAGAAACCATCAAGCTCCTCGGCGTCGTTATTATTATTGCGGCTTTTGGAAACGTGAAGCATCCCTACCAAGCCGCCGCGATCGGCATGGCGGTAGGCCTTGGTTTTGATGCCATGGAAAATGTGCCGTTCATCCTCAACGCGGCCATCGATAACTTGGACGGCGACCTCTGGGGCGTCATCATTACCGGTATCGGACGATTCTTCACTGGCGCCTTTAGCCATGCGCTGTATACGGGGGTTGCGGCATGGGGCGTCGGCAAGCTCTATGCGGGGGTACGCCACGGATACTGGCAGGTGGCCGGATTCTGGCTGGCCGCCATCGCCCTGCATACCCTATTCAATGCCTCGACCATCATTGCGGGTGATTGGCCGGTGACCATTCTCCTTATCGCCCTCATCACGTGGACACTGGTTATTTGGGGCCTGCGTTTCATACGCAAGCAAGATAGGAGATATGCGGCACAAAGAAGCGAAATTACTCTGCCCACCAAGGATCCAGAATATAGCTGTTGAGCTGCGAAAATACGAAGGAAAAGGCTCGTGTCCGAGGGGTGTTATAAGGTGTGAATCGTACACAAGTTTACACGATAATTTAGGTACGATGCGCCATGGAAGAACCCTACTTTTCCACGACCAACACCACCGACCCCACCACACGCTCAGCCTTTGAAATGCGAAAGGCGGAATACGAGTTCTGGGTGAACCAAGTGCCCGATCTCGATTCTGATTTCGAATTAGTCACCCAATCCCTCTACCGCACCACCGGCGTCAATGAAGGCCGGATTAACCATATCCTCATGGCGCTGCATCGCTTGGAGGAGCTTCCCAAGCTCCAGGCGCTGCAGCACCGCCTCTATCACTTAGACCTCGACCGGATTATTGCCATTAATAAGTCCCTCAACCGCTTAGGCAACCCGACCCCTAAGGTGGTGGAGCGGATCGATGAGCAGCTCACCACCTACCTCACCCCTACCCGGCCGAACCAGACTATGCGTACGCAGGCGCAGATTAAGCGCAAGCTCAACGAACTCATCAACCTCGCGGATGACACGTTGGCAGTCACCCAGGGCCCCACCCAACCGCGCTACACCATGGAGAACTGGGGCGATAACACCTCAGCGGTGACTTTGAGCGCGGACCCGGCGGTTATCGCGAGCGTCGATAAGTGCATCCGGCAGACCGCGCTAGAGTTAGATTGCTCGCTTGCCGACGCCGCCGTTGCGCTCCTCACCGGCCGCACCCAAGCCCCCGAAATCATCCTCAACGCCTATAAAGCCACCGACGTGCCCAATTCCCCGGCGTTTATTGAATCCGTGGGCTGGCTCGACCCGGCGCGCTCGAATGCGCTGCCCTACACCAAAATCCGAGAGATGGATCCTAACCAGGAGGTCAAGGGCTACGTCACCCCGGCGGCCATGGCTGCGTACTTAGAAGGATTTGACGGCACCTGCCGCTACCCCGGCTGCAATCGCCCGGCCACGGTCTGCCAGAAGGACCACCGCATCAACCACGCGGACGGTGGCCCGACCACTCCGTCTAACTTGGCCTGCCTCTGCCAGCACCATCACAATGTGAAGACCGATGGTCGTGCTTTCTATGTCATGGATCCACATACGCGCGACATCATCTGGCTTTTTGAGGATGGAACCTGGACCGCCACGGAGCCCTCCGGCCCGCTGGCACCCAAGAACAAGAATTGGGTGCAGACCTTTGCTCAAACCATGACTGCCCACCGCGCCCGAGCATATGAAGAGGCCCAAGAACTCATGCGCCAGCAGAAAACCACCCCTAGGGAGGAGGAATAATTCCACCAGCTGCCCTACAGTGGCTGGCATGACGCAAAATTTATTCACACTGGATGAGCTCGTAATTACCCAGACCAAGTCCTTCCTCAATGATCAGTTCATGATCACCGATATCGACGGCACCCCTGTGGGCACGATCCTGCAATCCACCAGTCTTAAAGATATGGTGTTTAAATCCTCTCGCAGCTTGGAGGTCGCACTCACGGATGCTGAAGGCAACCCCCTACAGACGGTCATGACGATTTCGGATCCGCCGAATTTTCTGCGGGATACCTATGAGGTGCACTTGCCGGGAATCGAACAGCCCATGGCCGTCATTACCAAGCGTTTCTCCATGCTCAAAACAAAGCTGGAGCTGACCATGAAGGGCTTTCCTGACGTCGAAATTCGCGGCGATTTCTGGGATTGGAACCTCTCCATCACCTCCCACGGCCGCCAGCTTGCCAACGTCACCAACGAGTGGACCGGCGTAGGCAACTACTTCATGGGTAAAAATACCTACTGCCTAGCCATCACCCCAGGTCTCAACGAGCAACAACATGCTGCCATCATCGGCGCCGTGATGAGCATGGATATGCTGCGGACGAAGGAAAAGAACAGAGAGTAGATGTCTGCTACGATATGAACATGTTCACTGAACCTGTTCATAAAAACTCACGTGCGCGCTCGAAGAACACAACGCGCCTAAAGGTGTTAACCGCTGCAGGCGAACTTTTCGAAACTACGGGATATGCCGATACCAGCATTAGAGAAATTGCGAAAAAGGCTGGTGTCAGCGTTGGCACAGTCATGTCTGTCGGCGAAAAGCGCGCACTGCTGGTTCAAAGCATCAGCCACAAAATTGCAAAGATTCATGACGGACTCAGGACTCAACCACCTGGAGATCTCATTTCGGTCATCAATCCATTTTTGGAGATGTTTGCAGGACACAGCGAACTATCCCGCGCTTACGCATCTGCTCTCATTGAACTTGGCGATCAAGGGCAAGAGCTCAGACGCTTGGAACATCTTCTCACGGAAGAAATCCTTCGACGTCTCGCGGCATCAAGATTGACCGAGGATGAGTCTCGCGATCTTGCAGGAGTCTTGTATCACGCCTATCTAGGTTTGCTAATCGGCTGGGCCGCCGGACTTTATTCGTCGCAAGAACTAAAAGACCAAGCACGCACAATCATCAATCGCCTAGAAAGCGTATTTGGAGTCCAACTATGATTTTCGACGAAACAGCCCCTATCTGGCCTTCCATTCTCCTTGCCGTCATTCTTTCAGGCGACGTCATACTGTCAATTCGTCCCGTTAAGTTCATTGAAAAATGCCTCACCGGCGTAAAATTCCCACGCCAATGGTGGTGGGCTCTCATCTATATCAAATGCGTCGCGATTTCCGGGCTGATAGTCGGACTTGCCTACCCCGGAGTCAGAGTTGCGGCACTAGCAGGCATCGTCACATATTTCTTTGCTGCAGCCTTCGCTCACCTGAAAGCCAAATTCACCGGCACCGAATTCTGGGCTAACTGTTTGGGCATGCTCATCCTCTCCATCGTAGCGCTGATTGTAACGCTCGCCGCATAATGCAGAAAGGAGTTGTACGTTCTCGCAGGTACTTTCGGGCCTGACCCCCGGAAAGTGGAGGTGTTGTTGCAAAGTTGGGCGGAGAGCAGCGAAGACTCAGTTTCTCATTCCCTGACGGCCGCTGCATGTGGGCGTTGTTAGGCCGTCTCGAAGACCCAGTTGACGATCACCGCGTCCGGGTTCAGTTGCCTGTTGGCAAACATCGCGCCTTGCCCTTTCCGCAATGAGTGCATCGCCTCCATCCCTTTCAACGTCCGATATACAGATGTCCGGTTCTTAAACGCGCCTTTCGGCCCGAGGATCCGCTTCAGCCGACCATGGTCGCCTTCCAGGATGTTGTTGAGGTATTTCACCTGCCGGTGTTCCACTGTTGGCGGGCAGATTCCCTCTAACTTCAACTCGGCGATTGCCCTGGCTAGGGAGGGTGCTTTATCGTTATTGATCACTCTGAGATACCCGGCTGACGCATTGGATCTGACGGCCTTGGCCAGGAAACGCTTCGCTGCGGCCACGTTTCGCTTCGGAGACAGGTAAAAGTCCAGGGTCTGGTCACCGGCGGTGATCGCCCGATAGAGGTAGCACCACCTGCCGCCGACCCGGATATAGGTCTCATCCACCCGCCAGGAACTAGCCTGCCAGTCAGGTACCTGCCGTTTGCTTGTCCAGCTCAGGGGCATATTTCTGGACCCAGCGGTAGATCGCGGTGTGATCGACCGGCACACCCCGCTCGGTCATCATTTCCTCCAGATCGCGGTAGCTCACCCCGTAGCGGCAGTACCACCGCACTGCCCACAGAATGATGTCACGGGGAAATGACGACCGGAGAAGATACCCATGGCTGTGATTATTTCACGTCGCTCTTCCTACTGCCCCAACTTTGCAACAACACCAATTCGTGTAGGCGCAATCAGGGGCTATAAAGTAGCGCATTACTTGCATCCAAACCTGTACATTCAGAGAATTGCCTTGGACTGGCGATAACAGGTACCAGATATGCGTTCGTAAAATTCGCGCGCGTTAATGTCGCTCCACGAAGGTCTGACTCGCTAAGAATTGCGTTCGTAAAATCTGCGTCGGTGAAATCTGCTGATTTCAAGTTAGCCCATGCCACCATGGAGCCGCGAAACGAGCACCCTTTGCATATGCTTCCTTCGAGATTGATATCCGTCAGGTCATAGTTGGACATATCTTTCCCGGAAATGTCTTTCCCAGCGAGCTCCGTGGCCCACGATTGAGGCATCGTTTTGTACATTTGCTATTTAATCCGCGGTAAATTGATAATCCATTGCGGGTAACGGCCTTGGTAGCCAAGGCAGTGGGTGGTTACAACTCCGTAAGGTTTGCCGTCCCTTATCTTGTTGAAGCCAACCACCGTTAATATGTCTGTGGTTTCAACTTTCCGGCACTTCTTAAAAGATCCCCAACCTGAGCAGGAAATATGATCCATGGGCAGGCGATATTCATAGCGGTCGCCGGAGCGCTTAATTTTTGGCGCATATTTTGTTGAAGCTTGTGAAGCACGAATGGATAGACCGTGTTTGTTCTGGTTCTCGCCCGAGCCTTTCCCGAAGGTAAACCAGCTTTCCATTTTTATCCGTCCACTGCGACACGATAGTGTAAGGGCCTTTATTTCCAAAGAAAGATAATTCCGAGTCGACAGAAGTGTCGAGGTTCTTCGAAGCGGCAGCTTCTGTCAAGATTTCCTCCGCTGTAGAGTCATAGCTTTCCACTGTTCCTGGGATTACCCCGAAATGTTCTGTAGGGGCAGAGGTAGATGCATTGGCAGCTGGTTGAGACAAATTAGCCATTAGAATTAGAGCAGCCATTGTCTTGCCTAGTGCGTTTTTGGTCCAGTATTTCCGCATGATAGAGTTTCCCACTTGTAAAAAATTACTTATCCTAAAAGTACCTTCTCTAATTAACGAAGGGAATGCTCATATGCGTGATATGAAATACAAACTGGATGAGTGGCCGATCTGTATCGCGAGGGTTTCATAACAGGAGAACAATCTGTGCGGAATAACTTCCCTACATATCGGACATGTGCCAAGAAGGTGTTTTAGCGTATTTTCTGCCGTATGGCGGGACTGACAGGTGCGCAGATTTACCGATACGGCTGCACCGCCCTAGGCGTTTTTCAACGCCCGATACACCGTAGGGCGAGTGACTCCGAATTCCCGCGCCAAGGCTGCTTTCGACTCCCCCGCTAATACGCGCCGCTTAATCTCCGCCACCTGTTCTGTGCTTAGAGCTGGTTTGCGGTCTTTGTACTTGCCGGCCTTTTTCGCCAGCGCAATCCCCTCCGCCTGGCGCTCGCGGATAATGGCCCGCTCAAACTCCGCGAAGCTACCGAGAATGCCGAGCATTAAATCTGCACGCGGGTCCGTGGTGTCTTTCGCAAACGCGAGATTCTCATGCAGGAAAGTAACAGTCACACCATTGCCTCTGAGTTGCCCGTTTCGGCGGCGGAGCGGAGCTCCGCCCTGAACACCCAGTGCAGGGTGCGGTCGATGACCCTGCCGCAGCGCATCACCGTGCCCGATAAGAAGTGGGAAAGCGAGTACCCGTTGAAGACGCGGGCATTTACCGGGGTGCGCAACAATCTGAGGGATGTCAGTGAGGCGTTGCGTATCGCCGGTTTCCTTTTGGACCCCATCCTGGGCGGGGATCCTGCCACCGCGGCTGGGGTGTGGGACCCTGTCAGCCTTGCCTGGCGGTAGGCGACGTCTCCTGCCCGCCACCGGTGCCCGGGGAGCGGGGCGGGCATGACCCGCGGTGTGTTATCGCTGGCGGATTTTCTCGGCCTGCGCCTGGACCATGCGGGTGAAATCTTCGGGTGCGACTTCGGGGGAGCCGGAGACGGTGTAGGTGGCCCCGTCGATCTCGACATAGGCGATGCGGCTGACGGAGCCGTTGTCACCGGAAAGGGGGGAGGAGGACTGCGTCAGGGTCACCTCGGCGGCGGTGACGGAGTCGGCGCCGTCGACGCGCAGCTCCATGGGTGCCGCAGTATAGAACGTGGATCCGCCGGCGAGGGCCCTGGTGATCGACTCGCATACCGACACGTCACGAGGGTGGTTCAACAGCTGCGGGTCGGATGAGACGGCCACGCTGAGTGTCGCGTCAGTGGACTCGTTGGTGAAGTCGCGGGCCGCGATAGCGTCGGGGTTCTGAACGATTTTGGAGATGTAGGTCACGCCGGTGGGGATTAAGGCGGCGCATTCGGCCGGATCGGCGGTGACTTCCTGGGCCATAGAGACCATGTCCTGGTTGATGCCGGGGCTTTCGGCTTCCTGGTCCTGGATCATTTGGTTGATGCTGTCCATGGTGTAGCCCTGCGAGGCGGCGGTGTCGTCGACGACGGTGGTGTGGGGATCGACGGGGCCCTTGTCGACTGTCGGGGAGGCAGAGACCCCGGTGGCGGGGTTGTCTCCGGTGTCCTGGTTGGTGGAGCAGGCGCCGACGGTGGTGCAGGCGGCGGCGAGGGCGAGGGCGGGCACTATGTGTCTGTTCATGCACACACGGTAACAAACACCCCGGTCATGCCCCCTGGCTGGCTGGGGATCGGAGGTGCGCGGGGCGAACATGTGTCGGGTCCCGCCGCCATGAATTCCGGTGCGGGGGCACGTGGGGTGATTTATACTTGCCGCATGCTGTCGCTTTACGAGGAATTTCCCGACGACCCTGTTACGCAAAGGAGCGCTAAGGAAGGGGAAGTCGAATTCCACTTCATCGTCTCCTCGGTGCCGGAAAAGAGGGTCGTGGATGATGACTGCGCTAAAGACAAGCTCAAACTCCAACTTATGCTTATGCCTGGTGTGGCTCTCCGGCTACTTCCCGACGGGGACGTAACCCCCGGGGGGATCAATGTGTGTTACCCGCACCTGTTTCACACCCGGCAGGGAAAGACGCTCTGGGATCCGCGGGAAATCGCCGATCTGGAGCCGTTCAAGGTGTATCGCGCGCGGGGTAGCTACTTCTTTTCCGATATCAGGAAGGAACCCTACGTCACCATTTGGGAAATACTTGACCCGCTGCCCGACCCAGAGATGGAAGAACTCTCGGCCAAGACTGCCGAACCGGTGATCTTGGAGGCCAATATCGGGCAACTGGTCCTTGACCGGACGTTCTCGACTTTCGAGGGTAAAGCGGACGACCTCGGTGTCAAGGTCAGTATGTGGTACGAGGGGCCGGAACTGCTCCTCGCGAGCCAGGGGAACATGGCGAAGAAGTTCAAGTCGGCGCTGAACTTCATCAACAACGTCCTCTCCCAAGAGTACCTCGATAGCGCGCGCATGCTGGGGGCCGAAAAAGCGCTTCCGGCCGCGAACCGGTGGCGCCACGATGTGGCCGAGGCGGAAGGGAGGCCGACACCCGCCCCGAAACTCGGGGTGGAGGACGTCTACGCCAAGCTGACTCCGACTGCGGTGAACATTCCCCACAGGGGAAACATTGGCATCGAGTTCGACGACGGGTACATGTTCGATGGGCACCCCGTGACGGTGAAGACGAAGAGGGACGGAACTCCCACCTCGATCGAGATGGACGTCTAACCCGACAGTCCTTCTCCCACCCTGCCCTGCCGGGCAGGATGAGGGATGCTTGCCGGGTTATCGCTTACTCGGCAGGGGCCTGAGGGAGCGGAATGCGCTCACCGCGAGGTGTCTTCGCTGGTGAACACCCACTTGCTCTGCAGGATGAAGTTGAGGGTAGTGGCTGTTGCCTGCGAAATCACCCACGAGAGAAAACCGTGTGTTCGAAATCCGCCAGCGGGATACGGGGAAGCTTGTTGACCAGCACCGCCATGATCAAACACGCGGTGTATACGATGAAGACCCTCAGCTTCTCGGTGGTGGACCGGTTGCCGGAGAAAGCGACAAAGCTATTGGCGTAGTAGGCGAACAGGCTACCCAGGATATAACTGATTGCCCGGCTGATCAGGGCGTTTGCCCCGGAGGTTTCGAGGAAGTGCATGGTGCCGAAGTCGATGACGGCACCGATGACTCCCACGATGCACAACAACACCACTGCCTGGGCGTTTTTCGTGCACCTGCCCGTCGGCCGTGGTCTATCATGGGCGTCGTCGACTGTCTGGCTTGGGATGAGGTGCGTCTGCGGGGGTCGGGTAGGCCAGCTGGGGCTTTTTATAAGGTGAACTAGATGAGGCCATGAATATGGGCGAAGGGGTCGACAGTGCTGTCTGTTTGTGGCTGATATTCCGCTAGCGTGGTCGCTTCTTCAAAAGCTTCTGCACCGAAGAGGTGCTGGATCAGCGAGGCAGTCATGTCCAAACCCGCCGCAACGCCCGAGGATGTCCATATTTTTCCATCCTCCACCCAGCGGGCTTGAGATTGCCATTCAACATCATCATCCAAGGAAGAAACCCAACCGAATGCCCTCTTGTTGCTCGTTGCTCGGCGCCCTTTAAGGAGACCCGCGGCTGCCAGTAGGGCTGAACCAGTACAGACCGATGCCACTATCTCGGCGCGCTGTCCCGTTTCCTTTAACCAGGACAGGAAGGTGGTGTCTTGAACTAGGGTTCGCGTCCCCGCACCTCCGGGGAACAGGAGAATATCCGGATTCTCGAGGTTTGTGTAAGGCAGATCTGTCAAGACACGTACGCCCTGGGCGCTCTGGACGGGCTCTTTTTCCTTTCCTAAAAAACTTATACGTATGTCCGGAACCTGACTCAAAAGCTCCACCGGCCCAAAGACGTCTAACACCTCGAATCCTTCAAAAAGGATGACGGAAACATGTCGCTCCCCAATCAGCTTTCCCATAGTCATAGATTACGTGATAGAGGGTGTGTCAGTGTGATACACCCTATTAATAAAGCGGAAGACTCCGTCCTAAATAAGACTTACTGTGTCTTCTTAGTCCAAGCCCTAGATTCTTATTCCGGAATTACTGACGACGCTCTAGCCCGAGTTTTCCTAAGCAAAGACTTCCGTATCGGAAACAGCCGAGCGGCAGACAATCTAACAATGAAGCCAAACTACGCCACACTTGCAGCCTAGACTGTAAAGAATATCCCCTCGTCTAAGTTGGATCTTCCAAAAGGCAGGATCGAGAAGATAAACATCTTGCGTCAAGGAGTTGTAGAAAATGAAGTTTACTTTTGAGGTACCTGAACCGTTGCAGCTGTCTGTACCTGTTTCATATTACGAAAATCTTCTGTCTGATTACCGATACCTAGACATCTCATTTCTCAAAATGGACACTACGGGTCAGGTTCTTGGCAAATGTGAGATCGGGGGGATCAACTACGCCATTAAAAGCTACAAGACTGCCGGATTGATTACCTCAATAGAAATCTTAGACGCACGGGAGTCAGATAGCTTCCTTGATATCCCACTGTCATTGTCAAGCCGAAAGTTTGTAAAAGCCCTAAAAGATGTGGGGATCGAATTTGAACACGACCGTGACGGCATAACCATTCCCCACGACAATGGGACAATCGCATTGTCGTACCAATTCGGCAAAGTTGTAGCTATTTACTGGGGGTAGCTAGCCAATTTCAATCACACGAGTGTGCAGTCTGACTTACGCGACAGCCTAACCAAATGCCTTGACGTATTAAACAACCGACGAAGAAGGAAGTGCATCGAGAAAATGAATATTGAAGGTACCTGCCCTTTGCCCGTAAAACCTGGAATGACGGTGAACCAGGCCACTAAAGCATGCTATGACTCGGAGTTAGCTGCGGATACGTATGAGGAACAGTTTGAAGGCTGGGTCGATATCGAAACACTAGAGCCTGGTGATCCTGGCCGCAAGATTGTGTGCTGCGTGGAAGACGGTAAATGCGTCACCGTTGAAATGAAGTACCTGGAGGTACCAATCACAGATACTTTCTATGGCGTTGACCTTAATCGTCGCCCCGCCGAGACCCCACAGGCGAGAACCGAACGAGTCGCACAAGAGCTACAACGCCAAGGTATCCGCACTGAGATAAATGATTTCCTCATCCTCCTGCCTGACCAATTAGTCGCTATCGAAACCAACGAGTGCGTTGCGTGGTTTGATCCTGACTATTGGAGTCTTGAGGACTTCCTTGAAACGTCGTACCTTGCCTAGTGAACAGTAAACCTTAGATGCTAGCGAATGAAGCGGCAGCAGCATGCTTTAACGGAAAATATTTAGAATGCACACCAACTGTGATGACGGTTCCAGCAGATTATGCTACTGAAACTCGTGGCATGAACACTTTCTATCCTACTGATGGAAGGATAGAAGCTCCTGATTGGTTCAGCTCGACAATTCCTAACTTTGAGGACATCGCTGGGGAATAGCGTATGCGTAACTAAAACTTCTGAAGTGAAGAATGGAAAATCTATGTGGATAGATATCGAACAAATCGATATTGACCGATTAGCAATAAAGTTGTCGGCAGCACTAGACAAATGGATAGCTGACGAAAACAGCTATAAAAGCAAGACAGACATAGCTCCATTATTCATAGTGCAATGTCCTTCTCATTTCGAGATCGCCCTTACCCTCCGTGTTAAAGCCCCAAAACGGACGGCAATTGTAGGGTATGGGGCTGGCTACCAGCGCTATGTATGGTCACCTTATTTATACGAAGAAATCGCCGAGTCAATTGTTTTCGATACATTAGCTGGCGACTATCCAATCCTTAAAGCAGATTTTTCCGAGCCGGACAAAATTGTATGGGCTGGAGGAAAGGAAGCTGCAGATGCAAAGGCGCAGTCCATCGGAGATTTCTTAAGCTACTATGAGGACTTAAATGAGCGTGCCAAGGAAAGAATCTGGATCAGTAAGGATTTTCCTTTAAAGAAGCTCTTGTAAAGTAGGAGCAAAATGAGCTCATATAAAGACATCACCACCTTCTCTACTCCCATGCTCGTCAAGTCTCTGGATACGTTGGAGATTTCTGCGAGAGAGGACAACGGCGAGTGGGGAGCCCAATTTCCGCACGGTGTTGTCATCTTCGTTCCCGACGGTGAGTATTTCACTATCCGCATTGAGTCCGCTGGAACAATCCCGTCGGACAAGAAGCTGGTGGCGCTGGTTTAGTACAGATATTCCCACTTTGGATTTATGGAAATGGCAGTAACCCCAGAGCATCATTTTGATTTAAAGGCTGCCGCGTTTTCCTTGGCAGAGATCCTTAATAAGGATGCTTTGAGTGAAAATAGGTTTAGGGATGAACCCGCCACATCATTGCCAAGGTTCCATGGCGCCGCTGCTTGGATTAATACCTTCTTATACATTATTTTGAAAGTAGAAACACCTAACGGTACAGCCTTTGTGGGGTTTGAAGCCATCTTCCACCCTGAGGGAACTTTTCGAGAATACTCGGTTGAGTATGAAAATGTCCACGACTTATGGGCGTACGAAATTGCTGGTGAATCATTTCTTAGAGAACTCGATTTTGAGGATCCGGATCGTATCACTTGGTTGAAAACAGATAGGAAAAGTTTCGTTCCTTCTACATGGAACGACTTGCTCGATTTTAATGATGCTTCGAATCAAATATGGATGCAGGAATAAAGGATTTTCCTCTTGACTATTGTCACGAAGGTACTTGACCACTTAATGCGAGATGATTCGTATCCGCCATCAGGTCATCGTAAATAGCTGCTACCCGGCACGGCCAGAACCGTCGTCTTCATTATCTGACTGACGGAAAACGGGCCTGATCCTTGTTTGGTGGATGCCTAATATGCACCCCGGTTGGTCGGGAAGAATTATAAGCTACAGCTTGCTTGACGTGGAACAAGATTGCATTGGAAACGTCGAAACCTCATTTATCGGGGTAACTGAAGGAACAATTGTTACCTCAACGGGAACCTATTATGCGAGGGCTTATAGTAATCCGGCTCGCGTTGAATGTAAGATTCCTGGCAACCTTTAAAAGATAGGACTCGGTTAATGCAAATATCTAATATTTATCTCGCCTACGTCAAACGCTTCTTTCTATCCGATCCTGATGGAGCAATCCAGGTTTTTGCAGGTGCCAGTTTTGATGAGCAAGAGATTCTCGAGTGGATTGATAAAGGCAAAAAAGTAGACCATGACATTTGGTACGAGAAAATTCCGATAGAGAACCCTCCCCATTCTCTCAGTTCCCCGAGTGAGGTATTAGTTTATTTCGATGGATGTGATTTTGACGAAGGATGGGAACATGATTTCCAGTGGACAGATCCAGTAGGTCGTAGAGCCCTTATCCCCGAAAAGTTTAATGGAGTTGTACGCCCCCAACCTGAGACAGAAGGAGTGCTACGGGAAGACGGATATGTAGGTAATGATTACTATCTGTGGAGAGTTCCTTGCCCATGGAAAAGCCGCTACCTTTTAGCTCCATTCCAGGAAAAGAGTAATGAGTACATTGACTACGGACGTCCGTTTACGGTTTGAGCGTAATTAAATCGTAAAATGGTGATGCGAGAAAAGTGACCTTAACTAGAGCAGCTAGTTAAGGTTACTTTTGTTTGTGCTAATGATTTTCATCAAAAATAAATCCAATAAGACATAAGAAAAAGGTTATCCGTGACCCGTTAGCGGAATGTAAAGCTCTGCGTCTATCCTTCTGTCTGCTTTCATCCTTCTCAATTCCATAAAATGCTGAGGAACGTTGTTGCTGACTTCCCCAAGCCACTCGATTTTATCTCCTGACCCATAGTCCAAGTCCCCGGCAAATGGGTCTCCAGCAAGCCTATCCGCCCAACCTTTTACAGCAGTATCTTCCTCCGAAGAGACGCCCCCAGTACTCGGTATTGGGGGCAATTCCATACCAACATACGCAAGTCCTCGCGTAACTCTCATTACTGAAAATACGCAGTAGACGAATTGGGGAGTTCTCCAAGCCGCTCTAAGCTCGACAGCCCCGGGGGAAATCAGGTTTTCTTCAGCAAAATATCTCTTCAAAAGAGAATTCATATAACCCCCGAAAGCTGATGAGCTCCACTCAGCCTTTATGTTCCACACTCCACACTTCAATGCGCAAAAATTTTGTCCTGCACCAATTCACTGTATTTTACAGCCGAAAAAACTCTCAAGCGTTTATTTCTAGATTCTAGAATCGTGCTCTGATTCTTATCCTCTCCAAGACGGGCGACACATGTAACAGTTGATTACGCGCAAATCGCGCACATCAAAACACCTACCCGTGTCGAACCAGACCGTGGCGGGCTGGATAACACCCCAGCATCCGTCAGCGACCGACCGACGGAAGAACCCCCGCTAGTGATCCTTTTTCACACTGGAGGCACGGCGCTCCCTCCCTCAGGAAGGCCGGGGGTTGCAGGGCTTGAGCAGCGTCGAAAAACTAGCGGCTATTAGCTGGATTGTTCGATAAAAGCTTCTAGTGCTTCAGCCACAAGGGCCTGCAGGGTGACGCCGCGCGAGCGGGCCGCATCAGTCGCTCGAGCCTTGAGGTCAGCAGGCACGCGTACGTTCATCGATACAAGCGCGGGGGGCGTGGCAGCGGCAGCTCCAGGGCGTGGAGGGTAGCGACTTGGACG
The DNA here is from genome assembly GCF_037908395.1 of Corynebacterium sp. KPL4072. NCBI lineage: Bacteria > Bacillati > Actinomycetota > Actinomycetes > Mycobacteriales > Corynebacteriaceae > Corynebacterium > Corynebacterium sp. KPL4072. The sequence goes on along the minus strand of NZ_JBBMGE010000005.1, from coordinate 135,762 downwards.
TCCTCGACGGTGTAGTGCTCGCCTAGGCGGTGAGCAGCCTCCGGGGCGAAAGACTCCAGGCGGGCGCGGGCAGCTTGGGCAGCGGGTGAGGGCGGACGTTTACGTGTAGACATGATTTCATGTGTACACATAGGCGAGCTAGGTTGCTACTTTTTATTACTACCGCGCTAGCTAGCTTGCTATCTAGCATTCTTTCTAGCACCTCCTCTTTCTCCAGGACGCGGGATTTTCCTACGAAAGTAAACTCGCGTACTTCGGTAAATCGCCTGCATAATGAAGTGCCCCGAGTTTTGTTCCTAGGCTTTTGCCTTGATTTCTATTATTGCTTGGGGCGGGTTCTGCTTCCAAAACTCGGTTTCGACCTCGGCCGGGGTTCGGTATCCCAAGCTTTGGTGGAGCCTTGTCTCGTTCCGCCATGACACCCACTCGAACGTCGCGATTTCTACCAGGAAATAAGAGATGCTGCAGCAATATGGGCAGCTAGCAAGGCTGGAGGGTGCTGTTGCAAAGTTGGGGCAGTAGAAAGACCGGCGTGAAATAATCAGAGCCATGGGCATCTTCTCCGGTCGGCATTTCCCCCGTGACATCATCCTGTGGGCGGTGCGGTGGTACTGCCGCTACGGCGTGAGCTACCGCGACCTCGAAGAAATGATGACCGAGCGGGGTGCGCCAGTCGATCACACCACGATCTACCGCTGGGTGCAGAAATACCCCCTGAGCTGGATAAGCACACTCGCTGGTACCGGCAGGTACCCGACTGGCAGGCCCGGTCCTGGCGGGTGGATGAGACCTATATCCGGGTCGGCGGCACGTGGTGCTATCTCTACCGGGCTATTACCGCCGGTGGGCAGACCTTAGACTTCTACCTCTCACCAAAACGGAATGTGGCTGCGGCCAAGCGTTTCCTGGCCAAGACGCTGCGATCGAATACGACAGCCGGGTCCCCGTGGGTCATCAACACCGACAAGGCACCAGCTCTGGCCAAGGCAATATCCGAGCTGAAGGCGGAGGGAATCTGCCCGCCAACAGTGGAACACCGGCAGGTGAAATACCTCAACAACATCCTGGAAGGCGACCATGGTCGGCTGAAGCGGATCCTCGGGCCGAAAGGCGCGTTTAAGAACCGGACATCTGTATATCGGACGTTGAAAGGGATGGAAGCGATGCATTCATTATGGAAAGGTCAGGGCACGATGTTTGCTTATGGGCACCCCAATCCGGACGCGGTGATCGTCAACCGGGTCTTCGAGACGGCCTGAGAACGCCGGCACGCAGCGGCCATCAGGAAATGAGAAACTGGGTCGTCTCGGCTCTCCGCCCAACTTTGCAACAGCACCGCTTCAAAAAGACCTTCCAGGCGTTATAGGAGCCACCGATAACGCCCGGTCGGGGCCGTTTGGAACGCTGCCGCTACGTCAGAGCCCGAAGGCTCCGCCGCTGACGAGGATCACGATACCGAGGCCGATGAGAACGATGGGAAAGAGGATGTGCTCAAAGCGTTCGAGCACTTCCGCGATCGGGGGGCGGGTTGCGACGAACCTTGCCAGGGCCACCAGGACCGCAACGAGCGCGAGGAAGATAACGCAGTAGGCGACTACTGCGAGAGGCTCCACGCTGAGGAATACAGGGGTGTAGACGCCGATATTGTCGCCACCGTTGGCAAAGGTGACGCCTGCGACCGCCCCCACGCCGACCTTCTTGCCGGCAACCTTGGCCTCGTCATCGTCGTCACCGTCTCCGCGCCAGGCCTCCCATGCGGCCCAGAGGCCGAGGCCCAGAGGGATGAGACCAAAGTATGGAATGGCTGCCGGGGGCAGAAATGCTCCGGCGCCGGTGGTCACAAGGATCGCGGCGACGAGGATGCCCGCGAATCCGAGGTACTGGCCGGCCAGAATGCGGGCGGTGGTGCCGCGCTGGCCTGCCCCTCGCGCGAAGAAGAGGGAGAGCACGATGATGTCGTCGATGTTGGTAGCTGCGAACAGGCCTATCGCCTGCAAGGCCGAGGTGAGGATCATGCGTCCTCCCCAGCTGCGTAGCACCCGGGAAGCGTGCAGACGGGATCGATGCACGGGGCGTCTTCGTCTACTGCCAGGGTGGCATCGACCAGTGCTGTCAGTGCCTGTGCCAGGTGCGGATCGGCGATCTCGTATCGTGTCCGACGCCCCTCTGGCTCGGAGACGACAATCCCACAATCGCGCAAGCATGTCAGGTGGTTGGACACGTTCGGGCGTGTCAGGTCCAGATCTCGGGATAGTTCCGCCGGGTAGGCGGGATGGTCGAGCAGGGTCAAGATGATCCGGGATCGAGTGGGGTCGGCCAGTGCACGACCCAGGCGGTTCATCACGTCGAGACGCGAAGCAATAGTCAGCATGCGCTGAACTATACAGCGATCGCTGAACTAGTCAAGTTCCGGGTAGCGGTGCAGCTGTGTGCGCTGCTGAAGAGACAGTGAAAGTAGCAGAGATGACGCAGATTCCGGCAAAGTTGCGAAAACAGCTGAACCACGCTCGTTTCTGATGATCGGCCCATGTGCGATTTGTGCCGCGCCGAAGGCAACCGAATTGGCTCGAAGTTCCGTAGCGTTGAAAGTTTCCGCTCGAACCATAAGTCACCGGAGGTGCTCACCTTTGACGAACTTGTCGAACGTTCACCGTGGAGCGTGGAGCTTGCCGAGAGGCAGGAAGAGTCGGAAGCGGAATTTCCTGACTTCCCGTTCTCAGGAGCGCTCCTGCTCACGTCAAAAATTTACTTCTGTTGTGTAACCCGAGGCGAAACTGCGTGTAACCGGGGTGTTGCCGCGGACCTAATACATCTGGTCAGGAAGTTTCATAAAAGCCCCTCGTCCGTCACGGGGCTTTCAAAAAACATCTTCAATCTTTCCACGAAACCCCTGGCCGGCCGAAGGAAAACGGCGCTCAATAAAAGGAAACTCCCCTAGTGCTTCTCGTCGTTGGAAGCACTAGGGAAGAATCCATATCCGCAGTACGGGATATGCTCTTTGAAAAGCCATGCTGAGCTGCCATCGTGAACATCACACCATCGAAATCCGGAGATGGAAACCACAGAAGTTTCCACTCCGGTTCTTTTTATTTTTCCTAGTCGCAGTTCTTCTGCTTAGTACGCAGCATATCCATGCTCATCAATCATGTACTGGGTAGCAGTATTTAATTCCTGCTGGGAAATATCCCGCAAACTCGGCCCCGCCGCTGACCCTCCCCAGTGGTCGTAGTAGCGGGGGTTGGGGTGGAGTTCGGATAGTCCTGCGAAGTGCTCATAGCACTAAGGCAACCACACCCACGCCCGCTACGAAAGGCCAACCACACTAACCTTGTGGACAACCCGCACAGGGCTAGTGTGGTTATCCACAGAAATCCACGTTGGTTGCAGTGTTCGATAGCGTTTAGGCGGGCATGTCGGTATGGGCCTCTTGGCTTGAGGCATAGGCTTTTTAGAAAACCTCCTCAACCGCTACACCCCACGCATGCCGTGCGAGCCGGTCTTTGCGGTCATTGATACCGAAACCACCGGCTTTAACAAGCGCTATGACCGCATCATTGGACTTGCTGCCGTGCGCGCTGACGCGAACTTCAATCCCGTTGACTCCTGGCACACATTGCTCACCCCTGACACCAACGCCGTGTTCACTACTCGGGGGACACCCCCGCCCACCTCGGCATTCAACCCTGCTGTGGGGGTTACTCGTAGCGAAGCGAGCTGAGCATCCCGGTTTCCATGTGATAGGCGTTATGGCAGTGAAATGCCCACTCACCGGGGTTGTCAGCGATCAGGTCGGCGATCATGGTTTCACCGTGGCGGAGAAGGACGGTGTCCTTGCGTAGTCCGCCGCTGCCGGGCAGCGCCCACGTGTGGCCGTGGATGTGCATGGGGTGGGGCATCATGGTCCTGTTGCGCATGACCATCCGCAGGCGCTGGCCCTCCTGCACGGTCGCGGAGGAGGATTGGCCGTCGGTGAGAATGCTCCATTCGTACGGCATCATCTGCCCGCCCAGGTCGATGCTGACTTCTCGGTCTGGTGTGTCCTCGGGTAGGAGTGCACGGTCTGCTGGCTTCAGGGAGGACAGAAGCAGTCCGGTGGACGACAACTCGGGGAAGTCGACATCGGGGTGGGGGGCCTGGCCGCCGGCGGTGCGGATGACGGCGAAGGCGCGGTCGTCTTTACCCACCGCCAAAGCCGTGAGCGGGAAGATGCCGTCGCCGAGGATGACCTCGACGTCGACACGCTCGCCCATCGACAGGTAGATCGATTCGGTCTCCCTGGGCTGGACGGGGAAGCCGTCGGTGTGGGTGACGGTCATGCGGTGACCACCGAGGGCCACCTTGAAGATGGTGTCACCGCCGGAGTTGATAAACCGCAGGCGGGCCTTGTCGCCCGGGTGAGCCTCGAAGGTCCGGTGAGCACGGGGGATACGTCCGTTGATGAGGTAGTGCGGATACATCACATCGCCGGCATCCCCGCCCAGTACCCGGTCCGGGGTGCCGTGCATCATATGGCCGTGGCCTCCCATCCCCTTCTTCCCGTTATGGTCGCCCGAACCCATTCCGGTGAGCTTGTCGAGCTCATCGTCGGGAGTGCCCTGAATGCCATCGACCCAGTCGTCGAGCACGATGGTCCACTCGACGTCCTGGTCCTCAGCGTCTTGTGGGTCACGGACGATCAGTGGGGCGTGGAGGCCGCGATCAAGCTGCAGGCCGGAGTGGGAATGGTAGAAGTAGGTGCCACCGTGGGGGACTTCAAAAACATAGGAGAAAGACTCGCCAGGTTCAATGGGGTCCTGGGTCATGCCGGGCACACCGTCGGCTGCGTTGTGGAGTGCGATGCCATGCCAGTGGATGGAGGTGCTCTCAGGCAGTTCATTGGTGATATCGACCTGGAGGACGTCGCCGGCGGTGGCCTCAATGGCCGCATCCCCGGTGTCAGAGACGTATCCCCACGTCTTGGCTTCGATGCCGCCGATATCCAGAGAGAGGGGCCGGGCGGTCAGTGTCCGGCGCACCGTCGGCTCACCGAGCGCAGTGGGGGTGGGAGTGGGGCGAAGAGAGGAACCTGGTGCCGAGGCAGCGGGTCCAGGGTCGCTGGTGCAGGCGGCCACGGCCCCGGTGCCGGCAAGGACGAGCCCGCCGAGCAGAAACTGTCGTCGGGAAAATCCGTTCATCATGATTTAACCTTCCTTGGTGTTAGATTTCAGTGACACGGGAGACAGGCGCAGGTGAGGACCCTGCTGAGCCATCACGTCAGGTGCAGGTCTGTGACACAGGTGGCACCGTCGTCGGCGGTGGAAAACTCCGCGGTGCCGGTGCGCCCTTGGTAGCTGACCTCAATCAGGCCGGTGGCATCATCGGGAAGCCAGAAGCCAATAAACCCGTTGTCGAAGGTGGTTGTCGCCTCGTCCACCAGCACCTCACCGGTCGCCTCATCGGTGATCGTGACCTGGATATCCTCATTGTCGAGTTCCCCCAGGCAGGTCGTGAGGCTGTGGTAGAAGCAGTCGTGGGTGGAGGTGAGATAGGGTGCGATCGAGACATACGTCTGATTGTCGGGAAGATCGACCACGACTTCCTGGTCATCGCTCGAGAGCAGCAGTTCATCGGCACGCACTGAGGCGATCAGATCCGTGGGACGCTCAGTGACCTTCTGCCGGTCGAGGTGATCAATGATCTCCACCGCGTCCATGGCGGCCAGGCCATGGGTAGTCAGGAATGTATCCTGGGACACCGTCCCGTCGGCGGTGGGTTCCGGGTCCGCGGCCGAACACCCCGTGAGGGCGAGGGCGGCGGCTGCGATCGCTGCTCGTTTCACGTCAATCTCCTTGGATCGTGGTAAGACCGTGAGAAGGCACCGCCTCAAGGTCGATGCCATACCTTTATCTAGCACGGGTGCCTGACGGACTAGAAATCAAAAACCCTGCTCACAGCTTTATAACAGGGCGAAAAGAGGGTGAATTCGGTGGGCTGGGTCACCACCGGGACACCACCCCACAGCCGTGGGCGATGTCCTTCTACTCGCCCCGGGTATGCGGTGCAGGCAGTGAAATCCCTGGTGGCTCCTGCTGAACCGACCAGGGGAGGCGATGCTGCTGGCCCGGGGTGGGGCACAGGGGCGACGGCGGTCGAAGGGTGATGTTTGAAGATTTGATGAAGATTTCCCCGCCGGGCACTGAGCGAGGGTGGTATTCCCCCCTGACCGGAGCGATACTGGGGTCTATGGCTGACCGCACACCGACCACCACCACGCCCCCGGGGCGGGTGCTGGTCGTCGATGATGAACAACCCCTGGCTCAGATGGTGGCCTCCTACCTCATCCGGGCCGGTTTCGATACCCGCCAGGCGCACACCGGCACCCAGGCCGTGGACGAGACCCGTCGCTTTTCCCCCGATGTTGTGGTGCTGGATCTGGGGCTGCCCGAACTCGACGGCCTGGAGGTGTGCCGACGGATCCGCACCTTCTCGGACTGCTACATCCTCATGCTCACCGCGCGTGGCAGCGAGGACGACAAGATCAGCGGTTTGACCCTGGGGGCGGATGACTACATCACCAAACCTTTTAGCATCCGGGAACTGGTGACCCGGGTGCATGCGGTGCTGCGCCGCCCGCGCACCAGCACCACCCCACCGCAGGTGACCACCCCCTTGATCGTTGGTGACCTCATTCTTGACCCCGTCGCCCATCAGGTGCGGGTGGGGGAGACGACTGTGGAGCTCACCCGCACGGAGTTCGAACTGCTGGTTGCCCTGGCCCTGCGCCCCGGCCAGGTGCTGACCCGCCACGACCTGGTCACCGAGGTCTGGGACACCACCTGGGTCGGTGATGACCGTATCGTCGATGTCCACATCGGCAACTTGCGTCGCAAGCTCGGCACCGACACCCAGGGCCGGGGGTTTATCGACACCGTGCGTGGCGTGGGCTACCGGGTGGGGCAGCCATGAATCACGGACCCGGCCTGACCTTCCGCTTCCTGGCCGCCCAGGTGTTGGTCGTGGTGATTAGCCTGCTAGTGGCCGCGGCCGTGGCCACGATGGTGGGCCCGACCCTGTTCCATGATCATATGTTGATGACCGGCCGGGAGGACCCCTCGCTGGAGCTGTTCCATGCCGAGCAGGCCTACCGGGGCGCTAACCTGATCACCCTGGTCGTCGCCCTGCCCACCGCCTTGATCTGCGCCCTGCTGGCCAGCCTGTGGTTATCGCGTCGTCTGCGCACCCCCCTGCAGGATCTCACCCGCGCCGCTACCAGCCTGACGGCCGGCAACTCCCGTATCCGCGTGCCCGCCGGAAAAGCAGGCCCCGAGGTCACCACCCTGGCGCATGCCTTCAACACCATGGCCGACCGGTTGGAACACACCGAACAGGTCCGCCGCCAGATGCTCTCTGATCTGGCCCACGAAATGGGCACCCCCTTATCGGTGCTCACGGTCTACCTCGATGGTCTCCAGGACGGGGTCGTGGACTGGAATAATGCCACCCACACGATCATGGCTGACCAACTCACCCGCCTGACCCGGTTGATGGAAGACATTGACGATGTCTCCCGGGCCCAGGAACACCGGATCGATTTGGACCTGGCGGAGGAAGGGCTCGGGAATCTGCTCCATACCGCCGCTGCTGCCGCGGGGGAAGCTTATGCTGACAAAGGCGTCGATTTACAGGTCGAGACCATTACAGACACCGCCCGGGTGCTCGTGGACCGGCAACGCTTCGGCCAGGTGATGAGCAATCTCCTGTCGAACGCGCTACGGCACACCCCGGCCGGCGGACAGGTCCGGATCAGCGTCCACCGACAGGGGGCGTCCACCGCGCTCATCCACGTCGCCGATGACGGCGAGGGCATCCCATCTGACCAGCTCGGACACATCTTCGAACGCTTCTACCGGGGGGATGCCGCCCGCAGCCGGGACGCCGCCGGGGCCGGTATCGGTCTGACCATCTCCAAGGCATTGATCGAGGCCCACGGCGGCACTCTCACAGCCACCTCCCCCGGACCCGGTCGCGGAGCGGTGTTTGCCCTCCACCTCCCGCTGTCCCCTTCCGACAGTGAGGAGGTTGCTCGGTGACCACACCCTGCCCCGCGTGAGAGCCGCGCCCCCACCCATTGAAAATATACCCCCGGGGGGTATACGCTAGAGTGGCATCACCGCATCCCACCGACTCGTAGGAGCTTTCCCATGATCACCTCCCCGCCACGCCTCTTGCCGATGGCCTCCCACGGCTGCAGCTGTTGCGGACCTGCCTCACGTGCCGACACCGCCTCCATCCCTGCCGCCAGCGACTCGTCAGCAGGAGGGTCCTCCCCTAGCTACCAGGTCACCGGCCTGACCTGCGGGCACTGCGCGAAAAGCGTGACCCAGGCTTCAGTCCCTCCCCCAGGTCGACGACGTCCAGATTGATCTCGCTGCTGGTGGAGTTTCCACCGTCACGGTCACCGGTGTCGTACCTCCGGAGATGGTTTGCCGGGCCATCGAGGAGGCCGGCTATACCGTCTTATCCTGATCAGTCTTACCCATCATCTCGACCCCGACCGGGTTGAGCGAAAGGAACGTCATGAGCACTCCCCACCATTCCGGTGATCACCATGGTGATCACCCCGCTCCGGAAACAGACCACACCCACCACCCGGATCATGCCAGCCACGAACACCACGCAGATCCCGACACCCACGGCCAAGCGATGCCCCACGATCACCCGCACTCCGCCCTGGACGAAGACCACCACGTGCATGGTCACGGCGAACACGCCGGACACAGCACCGCAATGTTTCGGGACCGCTTCTGGTGGTCTCTGATTCTGTCCATTCCCGTCGTTATTTTCAGCCCCATGGTCGCCCACCTGCTCGGCTACCACCTCCCGGCATTCCCCGGATCCACCTGGATCCCCTCGGTGCTAGGCACGATCATCTTCGTCTACGGCGGAACGCCTTTCCTCAAGGGCGGGTGGAAAGAACTGAAATCCCGCCAACCCGGGATGATGCTCCTGATCGCCATGGCCATCACCGTGGCGTTTGTCGCCTCCTGGGTCACCACTCTGGGGCTGGGCGGTTTTGAGCTGGACTTCTGGTGGGAGCTGGCCCTGCTGGTGACCATCATGCTGCTGGGCCACTGGCTGGAGATGTCCGCTCTCGGGGCCGCGTCCTCCGCGCTTGATGCGCTGGCTGCCCTGCTGCCGGATGAGGCCGAGAAAGTCATCGACGGGACCACCCGCACCGTGGCCATCTCCGAGCTGGTCGTCGACGACGTCGTGCTGGTGAGGGCCGGTGCCCGGGTGCCGGCCGACGGAACCATCCTCGACGGAGCCGCCGAATTCGATGAGGCGATGATCACCGGCGAATCCCGTCCCGTCTTCCGCGACACCGGTGACAAGGTGGTCGCCGGTACCGTGGCCACCGACAACACCGTCCGCATCCGGGTGGAGGCTACCGGCGGGGACACCGCCCTGGCCGGGATCCAACGCATGGTTGCCGACGCCCAGGAGTCCTCCTCCCGGGCCCAGGCCCTGGCGGATCGGGCGGCGGCGTTGTTGTTCTGGTTCGCGCTGATCTCCGCTCTGATCACCGCGGTGGTGTGGACCATCATCGGCAGCCCGGACGATGCCGTGGTGCGCACAGTCACGGTGCTGGTCATCGCCTGCCCGCACGCCCTGGGCCTGGCGATTCCGCTGGTCATTGCGATCTCCAGCGAGCGGGCTGCGAAATCCGGGGTGCTCATCAAGGACCGGATGGCGCTCGAGCGGATGCGCACCATCGACGTGGTGCTCTTCGACAAAACCGGCACCCTGACCGAGGGCGCGCACGCGGTCACCGGTGTCGCGGCAGCTGTCGGCGTCACCGAGGGCGAGCTGCTGGCCCTAGCCGCCGCCGCGGAGGCCGACAGCGAGCACCCCGTGGCCCGCGCCATCGTGGCGGCCGCGGCCGCCCATCCCGAGGCCTCCCGTCGGCAAATCCGTGCAACTGGTTTCAGCGCCGCCTCCGGCCGGGGGGTTCGGGCCACTGTCGATGGCGCTGAGATCCTCGTGGGCGGGCCGAACATGCTGCGCGAGTTCAACCTCACCACCCCGGCCGAGCTCACCGACGCCACCAGCGCCTGGACCGGGCGTGGGGCCGGTGTGCTCCATATTGTCCGCGACGGTCAGATCATCGGTGCGGTGGCCGTCGAGGACAAGATCCGCCCCGAATCCCGCGCCGCCGTGAAAGCCCTGCAGGACCGCGGGGTGAAGGTCGCGATGATCACCGGCGACGCGCAGCAGGTGGCCCAGGCGGTTGGTCAGGACCTAGGCATTGATGAGGTCTTCGCCGAGGTCCTGCCCCAGGACAAAGACACCAAGGTCACGCAGCTGCAGGACCGGGGTTTGAGCGTGGCCATGGTCGGTGACGGTGTCAATGACGCCCCCGCTCTGACCCGCGCGGACGTCGGTATCGCCATCGGTGCCGGCACGGATGTGGCCATGGAATCTGCCGGGGTGGTCCTAGCCAGTGATGACCCGCGGGCAGTGCTGTCGATGATTGAGCTGTCCCAGGCCAGCTACCGCAAGATGATCCAGAACCTGATCTGGGCCTCTGGCTACAACATCCTCGCCGTGCCGTTGGCCGCCGGAGTGCTCGCCTCGATCGGGTTCGTGCTGTCCCCGGCCGTGGGCGCGATCTTAATGTCTGCCTCGACCATCGTGGTGGCCCTGAACGCCCAGCTGTTACGCCGCATTGATCTGGATCCGGCTCACCTGGCTCCGACCGAGTCGAAAGAGGAACACACCACGCCTACTCCGGCATCCACCGCCGTCCACTGATCCACCACTTCTCTCCACTGCCCCCATATGACCCTGAAAGGTGCTGTTGCAAAGTTGGGGCAGTAGGAAGAGTGACGTGAAATAGTCACAGCCATGGGTATCTTCTCCGGCTGTCATTTCCCCCGTGACATCATTCTATGGGCAGTGCGGTGGTGCTGCCGCTACGGGGTGAGCTACCGCGATTTGGAGGAAATGATGACCGAGCGGGGCGTGCCGGTCGATCACACCACGATCTACCGCTGGGTCCAGAAATACGCCCCTGAGCTGGACAAGCAAACGGCAGGTACCTGACTGGCAGGCTAGTTCCTGGTGGGTGGATGGGACCCATATCCGGGTCGGCGGCAGGTAGTGTGCTACCTCTATCGGGCGATTACCGCCGGTGACCAGACCCTGGAGTTTTACCTCTCTTCGAATCGGAACGTGGCCGCAGCGAAGTGTTTCCTGGCCAAGGCCGTCAGATCAAGACAAGACAACAAGCAAGATGAGTTGTTGACACCATCGAAAACAAAAGTACGAAAGCCGAGAGCGGGAGTTAGGATGTAAATCCCCACACTTGCAATCCTCGACCGATCAAGTTCAGAAAAACAAAGAAACCGGAGGTCACGAACCCTTTCGAGTTTGTTACCTCCGGTGTCGCAGTTTGTACAACTGCTCATGGTGCCCGGGGCGGGACTTGAACCCGCACGTTCTTATCGAACACTGGCACCTGAAGCCAGCGCGTCTGCCAATTCCGCCACCCGGGCAGGGTGTGGATGTCTTAGCGACTTGATAAAGATACCACGAATGCTGCTCAGAACTACAAATCTGCAGGAAAAATAAACTATTTCGGGGAAAGAGAAGCGAAATTTCTGGGAACTTTCGGGTCGCCATCTACGTTTCGAGGTAGTGAACAAACTATACTGATCGCTACTGATCGCTGCATGGTGGAAAGGAGAATGGCTCGTGGCGTTTTTAGAAAAGCTGGCGAAGCTGGACTCCGCCATGCAACGCGGCCTTGATAACGGCATGGCTCTTGTCTTCGGCGGCAAGGTCGTTCCCGCGGAAATTGATGAGCTTTTAAAGCAAGAAGCTCAGGACAATCTCGCGCGCGGCGACGATGACAACCTTTATAGTCCAAACGTGATGACTGTAGGTGTCTCCTCCAAGGATTTGGAGAACTTGTCGCAGGATCGCAATGTGCCGGCCGATTGTGCAGACCAGTTGTCGCGCTTCATTCGCAATAGCGGATGGTCCCTCGCGGGCCCCGTGATTGTGCGTGTGGCAGAAGAATCTGGTTTGCGCACGGGTCAGCTTCGCGTGTCCTCGTTTATTGATCACGAGCCCACGGAAGAGACCGGATTTGAGGCTATTTTCCACGACTTTGATGGTCAGGAGGACCAGATGACCGAGCAGCACGAGAATACGGCTGATGACGCGGTAACTACCGCTTTCATTGCTCCAGATAGTCAACCCGCTCCGCAGCCACAGGGCCCCGCAGTCAACCTGATGCTGCAGGATGGCTCCTCGCGCGTCTATCACGTGCAAGAAGGCTCCAATATTATCGGCCGCAGCAACGACGCCGACCTGCGGCTTCCGGATACGGGCGTATCCCGTCAGCACGCGGAAATCACCTGGAACGGCCAGGATGCGGTTCTGGTGGATTTGCAGTCCACCAACGGCACCACCGTGAATGAAACGCCGATTGATAATTGGCTGCTTGCCGATGGCGACGTGATCACCATGGGCCATTCCCACATCGAGGTCCGCATCACGGGCCTTGATTCGCACAGCTACTAAGTTCAGTTAAGGAAGGGAGGTCGCCATGGATGCAGTCATCATGCTGGCGCTTCGCATCGGCTTGTTGGCTCTGCTCTGGATTTTTATCCTGGTGGCCTTAAACGCCATGCGTCGCGATACCAATAAGTCCGCCGGCGCTATCCGCCAACAGTCAAAGAAGGTGGGGGCACCGCGGCGTCGGGAAGCGATTAAACAGCTGTCCATCGTTGAGGGCCCCTTGCAGGGATCCCATATGGAATTGGGCACACTGGAGGATTGCACGCTGGGCCGAGCTTCTGATTGCGATTTTGTCACGGGCGATGATTATTCTTCCGGCCACCATGCCCGGCTATTCCGCCGCGGTAGCGAATGGGTAGTAGAAGATTTGGAATCTCGCAATGGCACTTTTGTCAATGGCGTGCGCATCGACCAACCCGAGGTAGTCGGCGCGGACTCCGAAATTAAGCTGGGCCGCACTACCGTGAGGTTGAACGCATGACACTGAAGCTGAACTTCTTTGCTAAGTCCGATCGCGGCCTCATTCGCGATAATAACGAGGACTCAGGCTACGCCGGTCCTCACCTTTTGATCTTGGCGGATGGCATGGGTGGCCACGCAGCAGGCGAGGTTGCCTCCGAGCTGATGGTCAACCACCTAGAAATCTTGGACCAAAACCCGGGCCAGCAAGACACCACGGCGCTACTAGAAGCGGCCGCTGACCAGGCCAATGAGGCCATCAGTGACCATGTCAAGGCCCACCCAGAAACCGAAGGCATGGGTACCACGCTGACCACCATGCTCTTCAACGGCACGGATTTCGGCGTCTGCCATGTGGGTGATTCCCGCGGATACCTGCTGCGCGACGGCAAACTCGAGCAGATCACCAAGGATGATACCTACGTGCAATCCCTAGTGGATAAGGGCGAACTGGACCCAGGCGATGTCTCGTCGCACCCGCAGAAGTCCCTCATTCTAAAGGCCTATACGGGCCGCCCGGTCGAAGCAACGCTATTTACTCTCGGCGCCAAGCCCGGCGACCGTATCCTGTTGTGCTCCGATGGGCTTTCGGATCCGGTAACCGCCTCCACTATTGAGACCGCACTGGGGCAAGGCAGCATTGAGCAGGCCGGCTCCACCCTAGTGGATCTAGCCATCCGTTCCGGAGGCCCGGATAATGTCACCGTGGTTATCGGTGAGGTAACTGAGGAAAGCCCCCAGGAGCACGAACCATTCCGCGTCGGCGCCCTCGCGGGCCCGACTGAAGAGCCAACCCATCCGGATTCTTCCGCCTCGCGGGCGGCACAGCTCTCCCGCAAACCTCAGGTGATTCCGCCGGCCGTCATGGCGGATGCCGAGGACGAGCGCCCGGAGCCCACTGAGGACGAAGCGGAGGAGGAAACTTCCGGCCGAAAGACCAGCTGGAAGGTCCTTCTTGCCCTGCTCATCGTCCTCGCACTGGTCATCGGTGCCGGACTGTGGGCAAAGAACTTCTTGTCCAATAATTATTACGTAGCTACCAACGAGGCACAGGAAATCACCATCCAACAGGGTGCTGATTACTCCGTCTTTGGCAAGGAACTACACTCCACGAACCAATACGTGTGCATCAATGACAGCAATTCGCTCCTCTTTTCCGGCGAGCCATGCAAGGGCGACTTTGCACCGCTAAAGGTTACGGACCTACCGGAATCTGAACGCAGCGCCGTCGACCATCTCTCCACTGGTGATCTGGGTGAGGTACAGCAGCAAGTCAATGATTTGGGCGATAAGGCGCTCAAGCCATGTATCACTGCGCCGAGCCAAAAAGATAAGAAGGATGCCAAGAAAAACAAGCCTGGCGTCACCTGCCGGGAGGTGTAGGTTGTGAAAAAGTTTTTTAGCCGAGGGACCGAACTCGGCCTGCTCATCCTAGCCGCCATTGTCTTCGCTATTACCCTGGTCAGCCTGGAGCTTTCCCAAGACAACGCTCTGACCATGGACCTGGTTTATCTCATTGGCGGTTTCATTGGCGTCTTTACCGTCGCCCATCTGGTGATGTGCTTCTTAGCGCCTTATGCCGATCAGATCATGCTGCCCATCGTGGCGATCCTCAATGGCATCGGGCTCATCATGTTGGCCCGCCTGGATCTGGTCAATGAAAGCGGGCTCGCGGTGCGTCAGGTCATGTGGACCATCGTCGGACTCGTACTCTTCGTGCTGGTCTTGGCCATTTTGAAGGATCACAGGTCGCTGACGCGCTACTCCTATATCTTGGGTGCCGCAGGCCTTGTCCTGCTGGCCCTGCCGCTGGTATGGCCGCAGCCTGCGGACGTGGAGGCACGCATCTGGATAAACTTGGGTCCCTTTTCAATCCAGCCCGGCGAGTTCTCCAAGATCTTGCTGATCTTGTTCTTTGCCATGCTGCTGACGCAGAAGCGCTCCCTGTTTACCGTGGCGGGATACCGAGTACTGGGTATCTCCCTGCCGCGCTTGCGCGACCTCGCACCCATCCTGATCATTTGGGCCGTCGCGATCGTCATCATGGGTATCTCCAATGACTTCGGCCCAGCGCTGCTGCTGTTTAGCACCGTCCTTGGCATGCTGTTTATGGCCACGGGCCGGGTGAGCTGGCTGCTTATCGGCGTTGTCCTCGTCGGTGTAGGTGGTTTCGGTATTTATCAGATCTCCGCGAAAATCCAGCAACGCTTTTCTAACTTCTTAGACCCGCTGGGCAATTATGACGTCACGGGTTTCCAGCTCTCCCAGTCGCTATTCGGCTTGTCTTCCGGCGGCATCTCTGGCAGCGGCTTGGGCGAGGGGCATCCAGAACTCGTTCCGGTGGCCCACTCGGATTACATCCTTGCCGCAATAGGTGAGGAGTTCGGCCTCATTGGCCTTGCCGGCGTACTGGTGCTTTTCGGTATGCTGGCCATCCGCGGCTTTGGCACTGCGCTGCGCACCCGCGATACCTATGGCAAGCTGGTGGCTTCCGGTCTTTCTCTTACCTTGGCAGTCCAGGTCTTTGTGGTCACCGGCGGCATTTCCGCCCTGCTGCCGATGACCGGTTTGACCACGCCGTTCATGTCTGCCGGTGGTTCCTCTCTCATGGCTAACTATGTGTTATTGGCGATCTTGCTGCGGATCTCTAACGCGGCTCGTCGCCCCATGCAGGAGACCTCGAGCAATGCGCCGAGCGATACCTCCATGTTCCCGTCGGTCCAGGAGGCTCACCGATGAATAGATCCATCCGTCTAGTGTCCTTATTCGCCATCATTTTGACGGCCATCTTGCTGGTCAACTTGACGGTGATTCAGGCTTTTTCTGAAGATAAATACGCCCATAATCCGCGGAATATGCGCGGCTTCATGGAAATGCAGACCACCCCGCGCGGACAGATCTTCGCGGGCAATACCGTATTGGCACAGTCGACGCAGAATCCAGACGAGACCTACTCGCGCTCCTACCCCATTGATTCACCGGCCTTTGGCAACTTGACCGGCTACTTGTCGAGCCAATTTGGTGCCTCGGAACTAGAGTCCTCCCAAAATGACATCCTCAATGGCACCGATGATTCATTGATGAAGCAAAACTGGCTCGATGCTCTGGCCGATAAGCCGAAGCAGGGCGCAAATGTAGAGGTCACCATTGATCCTGCACTCCAGCAGGCTGCCTATGATCAGCTTGTGGGCCCGGGTTACGAGGGGTCTGCGGTTGCCATTCAGCCTTCCACCGGCAAGATTCTGGCTATGGCCTCCAACCCCGGCTACAACCCGAATGATCTGATGGGCGATTCCGCTGAAGATGTTTGGGCCAACCTGCAAGAGCAGGAGGGGCAGCCGCTGGTCAACCACGCCGGTGCAGAAACGCTGCCTCCCGGTTCCATTTTCAAGATCATTACCACCGCGGCCGGTCTGAACAACGGTTTTAATCCTTCCTCCACCTTGACCGGTTCCAATGTCATTACCTTGCCAGACACGGTGACGGAGCTGACTAACTATGCCAACCAAAAGTGCAACGGCCAGGATGCGGTAACCCTGCAGACCGCCTTTGCGCTGTCGTGCAATACCGCTTTTGTGGAGATGTCGGAGCAGCTCGGCGCAGATGAGTTGCGCAAATATGCCAAGGCCTTTGGCGTGGGAGAAAACTATGACTTGGGCGTCTCCACCTCCGCCGGTACCTTGGGCGATTTGCCGGATGGGGCGGCCACGGCGCAGTCCGCCATTGGTCAGCGCGATGTCACCATGACCGCGCTGCAAGCCGCTGTTATGGCGGGCACCGTGGCCAATAAGGGCACCCGCATGCAGCCTTACCTGGTCAATCGCATTACCGACTCCCAGATGAAGGACATCCGCACCACCAAACCAAAGAAGGCGGACCAGGCGGTTAACGAGGAAACTGCGGCTACGCTTACTGATTTGATGTATGCCTCGGAGCGTTCCTCCGCTGGATATGATGGCAATGGCTTTGCTTCCAAGACCGGTACCGCTGAGCATGGCGAGGGCCTAGCCCCGCACGTGTGGTACGTTGCCTTCGATCCGGAGCGGGATATCGCAGTGGGCGTCGTGGTAAAAAATGGTGGTAACTTAGGTGAGTCCGCGACGGGCGGCAAGGTTTCCGGCCCAATTGGCCGCGCTATCCTGCGCGCATACCAGGGGGAGCAGTAATGAATAGCGCCGAGAATAAGGAACATCTCCAGGCACTGATTGGCAGCGACTACGAGCTGCAGTGGGTAATCGGCCACGGCGGAATGTCCACCGTGTGGTTGGCCGATGACACCCGCAATGATCGGGAGGTCGCACTCAAGGTTCTACGCCCGGAATTTTCCGATAACCAAGAGTTCCTCTCGCGTTTCCGCAACGAGGCGAAATCGGCCGAATCTATTCAGTCCGAGAACGTGGTAGCCACCTATGATTACCGCGAATTGGAAGACAACGGCCGCAAATTCTGTTTCATGGCCTTGGAATACGTCCGTGGCGAATCCCTTGCAGACCTGCTGGCGCGCGAAAATACGCTGCAGGAGGAGCTGGCTCTCGACGTCCTCGAGCAGGCTGCGCATGGCCTGTCCATCATCCACCGCATGGAGCTCGTGCACCGCGATATTAAGCCCGGCAACTTGCTCATTACGCAAAATGGCCAGGTCAAGATCACGGACTTTGGCATTGCCAAGGCAGCCGCAGCCGTGCCGCTGACTCGCACCGGCATGGTGGTAGGCACCGCACAGTATGTGTCTCCCGAGCAAGCACAGGGAAAGGATGTGACGCCGGCTTCCGACGTCTATTCACTCGGCGTCGTTGGCTATGAAATGCTCGCCGGCAAGCGTCCCTTTACCGGAGATTCCTCCGTGTCCATCGCCCTGGCGCATATCAATCAGGAGCCGGATCCGCTATCGACAAATATCAGCGCCCCGGCGCGCGAGCTCATTCGCATTGCGTTGCGCAAGGATCCGGCCACCCGCTACGCCGATGGCAACGAGTTCACTCTAGCCATCTCCGCAGTCCGCTTGGGCAAGCGCCCGCCACAGCCCAAGTCCGCACCGCTAGCGCAGCGCGCACCAGAACCATCGCCGTCCGCCTCGACGGAGATGTTGGGCAACGTTGCCCAACCCACCACGATCCATCCGGCAGCGGGAACCGCTCCAGTTAAGGAATCGAAGGGTGGCTCCTCCTTTCTGAAGGGCCTGGGCATCACCTTGCTCCTCGCGGCCTTGGCCGGCGGTGGTTACCTCGCCTACCAGCAGCTAAGCGATAGCGAGGGAACGAGCGCACCCTCCAGCACGCCGGAAACCTCGGTGGTTACGGAGTACCGCGATCCCACCACCACCCACCAAGACACCCCGGACGAAGATACGGTAGAGGCCCCAGCACCGGTGACGGTGACAGAGACCGAGCCGCAGGAGACGGAGCAAGAAGAGACTCCGCGTACTACTCACCGTGAGACACCCACGCGCCACTCGCCCACCCATCAACAGCAGTCCCCGGCCCTACCGACGCAACAGAATCCGCAGGATACGCACGTTGAAAACACACCTGAGCTGGATACTCCAGTAAACTCGCAGGCTAATGAGCTCCCCGGAGACTTGGCTGATTTACTGACACAGGAGGGTGACTAAGCGATGGTCAATGACCGCTATCGGAGAGGCGAGATCATCGGCGCCGGCGGCATGTCTGAGGTCTATGCTGCCGAAGACACTGTCCTAGGCCGCCAGGTTGCGGTAAAGATGCTCCGCCCGGAAATGGCGCGCGACGTCAATTTCCGGGAGCGTTTTTACCGCGAGGCCCAGAACTCGGGCAAGTTGAATCACCCCAATATCGTGGCGGTTTATGACACCGGGGAAACCGAGCTGGATGGCATGACCATCCCGTATATCGTCATGGAGCGGGTCAATGGACGCACCCTGCGCGATATCATTCGCGAGGATGGAGCACTATCCGCCCAGGAAGCGGCGGATATCCTCAAACCGGTAGCGGATGCACTGCAAGCCTCGCACGAAGCCGGCATTATCCACCGCGATATCAAGCCGGCAAATATTATGCTCACCAACACCGGCCAGGTGAAGGTGATGGACTTCGGCATCGCTCGCGCCTTGGATGATTCCACCTCGGCGATGACGCAAACCTCCGCCGTTATCGGCACCGCCCAATATCTTTCTCCCGAGCAAGCCCGCGGTAAGAATGCGGATGCCCGTTCGGACGTCTATGCACTGGGCTGCGTGCTCTACGAGGCCCTTACCGGTCAGACCCCATTTGAGGGCGAAACCCCGTTTGCGGTTGCTTATCAGCACGTACAGGAAGAGCCGACACCACCGTCGGAGCTCATCGCGGATCCTTCACTAACCCCCACCCAGCGCGTCAACATTGATGCGGTGGTGCTTACCGCAATGGCGAAGCACCCTGCGGATCGTTATCAATCCGCCTGGGAGATGGCCGGCGATTTGGAACGCCTGCGCAATGGACAGGTCACCGCGGCAGCGCGCATGCATGTTAATGAGGACGAGGTCGAGCAGCCTACCGAGATGGTGGGTGCCGCTGCGGCCTCCGCGGCAGCGCACCGCGCACCGATTCAATCCACCCGCCCCTCCGAAGAGGATGAGAAGCAGGGCGGCGGCTGGATGAAGTGGTTGGCTGCCTTCTTGGCCGCCCTCTTGGTAGCTATCGTGGGCTACTTCGCATGGGACTTCTTCTCCAATGACAAGAAGGATCCCGAAAAGCCACGCCAGACCCAATCTGCCCCGCACGACAAGATCATCGTGCCAGAGGTGGAAAACCGCCCACGCAATGAGGTGGTTAAGGAACTCGAAGACATGGGCCTGCAGGTTACCGTCAACGAGGAAGCCAACCCGGATATCCCTCGCAATAATGTCATCCGCATCAACCCCGCCCCGGGTTCCGAGCTGCAAAAGAATGCCTCGGTAACGTTGACTGTGTCCTCCGGTAAGGAAATTACTGATGTCCCGGACATCACCGGCATGACCTTGGACGAGGCCTCCCAGGCCCTCGAAGAGGCCGGCTTGGCACTCAACTCCGACGTTTCGGAGGAAAACGATGAAGCACCAGCCGGCCAAATCATCAAGCAGGATCCTGCCGGCGGCACCCAACTATCCAAGGGATCGAAGGTACGGGTGACGGTGTCTAAGGGCGTCGAAAAGAAGCGCGTACCCGATGTTTCCGGCATGAATGTAGAAGATGCCCAAAGCCGCCTCGAATCCAATGACTTTGATGTAGACGTGCGCGAGGTCGATTCTTTGGAGCCGAAGGGCACGGTGCTGAGCGTATCCAATGAGGGCGCGGAGCTGGAAAAGGGCAAGCCGGTCACCGTTGAGGTCTCCAATGGCATGCTCTTTAAGGCTCCTGACCTGGTAAGACAGAGTCAGAAGCAGGCCGAAGATGAACTCCGCGCGGCTGGCTGGACTGGCCAGCTAGTGCCGGGTGAGCCCGTGCCTACCGGCGCACTGGTGGATAGCAATAAGATTGGCTGGGCCTCTGTGAATCCAGGCGATACCATGCGTAAGGATCAAAACATTGAGGTTCGCCTGTGGAATTTCGACCCCGCTGCACTTCTGCCGCAGCCATAGCTGCTGGTATCCTAAGGTCTCAGTACGAACTTAGATAAGAACTTAAATCTAGAAAAGGTATCTTATGCCGAAGTCAAAGATTTCTCAGAGCTCCTCCGTCCCTACCTCGAGCTCTGCTACCAACCGCACCCCCGTCAAGATCAATTCGGAGGGCACCCCGAAGTGGTACGTAGCCATCATGCTGGGCCTGATGGTCATCGGCTTGCTGTGGCTCGTGGTCAATTACCTCGCTGGCCAGGACATCCCATTCATGGCGGACCTCGGCGCTTGGAATTATGGCATCGGTTTTGGCTTGGCCATCATCGGCCTGCTGATGACCATGGGGTGGCGCTAAGCTAGACCTCCCAGCCTGTTCCCTCGCTCCCTGCTTCCTGTAGGTGGCGAGGGTTTTTCATATCTAGGAGCCACATGTCTCGCCACATTCTTGCTGCTGGCCTCATCATTTCGGTGGCCTACGCGGCCGTGCACATCGCGTTTGCCGACCCCACCCTACTCACCGGCGCCGCTCCCCTCCGCCTTTCCGTGCGCAACTACCTAGGCAATGTCCTGGGCTCGGGCATGGTGTGGGGAATCTTTAGCTACCTCATAGGCAAGAATTATTCGGGCCGGTGGCTCAAGGCACTCCTGGCCGGTACGGGAATTATCGTTTTGATGCTGGCCGTGCACTACGCCTTGCTCGTGGTCTTCGGTGTGTACAACTGGCGGGAGGCATTTGAGTACAACGCCCAGTGGTTTATCCTGGCGCTCATCTCTGGACCGGTATTGGGGCTGGCCGGCGCGGCCTCGGCCCAGTTCCGGTGGTTCGACTATCTCGCCGTCCTGGGCTTCCTCCTCGAGCCTGTCATAGCAGGGCTCGTCCCAGGCAGTTCCTACTTGCCCCGCACCACGACCATCCCTGAGTACTTCGCCGCTGCGACTCTCTGGCTCATCGGTGCGGGCCTCTTGTTCTGGCGGGGGCGAGCACGATTCAAAGCACAGCAGGATTAACCGGCAAGTGCGACCAAAAATACCACCGAATTGTTTACACAGTGAATGAGAAACGGCGCAGTGAGGGATCTAAACCACAGTCGTGCCACAACAAGTGATGTGCCAGCAAAGAAGAGGTAGACCACGACCATGGGGATGCCGTGCATTACTGCAAAAATGGCCACTGTTGCGGAAGCAGCTGTGGCGGTAGGCATCTTTCCTTGCAACCAATCAAAAAGGATTCGTCGGAAGGCAACTTCTTCGATTAGGGGAATGACCACTGCACCGCACACGGCCGCGAGCACAGAAGCAACAGGACTGATGCCTATACCATCAGCAATACTTGAAGATTTTTGCTCAGTACCAAAAAGCCATCCAATCACTCCCGTAGCCGCGCCACCGCCCAGCAGGGTAAGCGGTATCCACCACAGGAGGTGCCAAAGCGAATGTGTACAGGGGAGAAATCCGAGTTCGCGGTGGGACCAGCCTAGACGCCGACAGAAACCGTACCATAAAATGCCCAACCCACTAATCGCGCCGCCTAGTGAAACCCCCAGGGCAACCCAGGACCGCTGCCCGCCGGAAAACAGCCCACAGGCGATACCGACAATCGCCGCACCAGCGAACATGGCAGCTACACTTGCTGCCGCCCACGCCATATGCACACCTCGGACCGGAGGATGAAGCTGAGAATTCTTCAATACAGTAATCATACTGTCTAACGTTCCATCCCCCGTCTAATACTTGGGAATGATTTTATTTGCGAGTTCCGTGCTTCCTCGGCGGCCCACCATCCCGGCATACCGTGCACACCAGCACCGGGAGCGGCGGAGCTGGAGGCCATATATACTCCCGGAGCGAGGCGATGCGGATGGGGCGAAAGGCGTGGCCGCAGGAGAGTTTGCAGCCCAGTCATGGATCCGCCGGCAATATCGCCGCCCACCAGGTTGGGATTCCACCGCTCCAGCTCGGCTGGGCTAGTGGCGTGGGTAGCCAGGATGGTATCCCGAAAACCGGGGGCAAAGCGTTCGATCTGCGCAGTAATCAGCTCGGTTACCTCACCCGGATAGCGCTCCGCATAGCCGCGCGGGACGTGCGCATAAGTCCACAGCGTAAGCCCACGGGAAGGGTCGGCCACGTATTGTTGGCAGGCCAATACTAGGGGTCGCTCGGGCATGCGCCGCTTGCCGACGTCCCCCTCTGCCCTACAAATCTCCTCCACCGTGCCTCCCACATGCACGGTGCCGGCCTGGCCCACGCGCGAGTCGGTCCACGGCACGGGCTCGCTGAGGTGGAAATCCACTTTGAAGACGGCGCTGCCATATCGCCAGCGCGTCAGGCTGCGGCTAACACGGCTGGGAAGCTCCAGCCCACGTAGCCCCAGGATCTGCTGCGGGGTCAGGTTCACAATGATCGCCTCGGCTGCGGGCAATTCCCGCAGGTCGCGAACCTCGCAGCCGGTGTGGAGGCGGGCATGATGGGAACGGAGGAGGTTTAAGAGGGCGTCGATAAGAGCGCCGGTGCCGCCCTCCACTACGGGCCAGCCGCGGGTCATGCCTAACCCGCCAAAGAGCAAGCCGAATGCGGAGGTAAATGGCCTCGTAGGCGAGGTAATCGCGTGGACCGCGCTGCCCGCGAAGAGGGCGCGGGCCTGTGGCGTAGCCAAGACCGCTCGGCCGAGCTGACTGGCGGGCACGATGCCGGCCGCGCCGAACTGTGCCAAGCGCACGGGGCGATCGGGCCAGCGTACCAGCGGCGTTAGTGCATTCCCCACATGCTCATCAATGTGCCGGACAATGTGTCCGTGCAACCGCGTCCACGCGCGGGCATCGGCTCCCAACTCCGCGGCCGTATCCGCCAAGGAACCCTGCAAGATCCCGGCCGGGGCTCCCTCTAGCGGATGGGCCATGGGATAGGGGGCGTTAAGCCACCGCAAACCATGGGATTCCAGATCGAGGGCGCGGAACGCCGGACTCGCCACGCCAAAAGGGTGCCCGGCCGCTCCGAGATCCACAATCGTGCCCGGAAAAGTCTCCGCCGAGGAGGCTGCCGCACCACCGGCCCAGTCGGCCCGTTCGTAGATATCCACACTCCAGCCAGCCATGGCCAAACGCGCCGCGGCCGTGAGTCCATTAGGTCCTGCGCCGACGATCACAGCGCGAGGTTGATAATCCACAATGCTCCTTATGCAGGTCAGTACCCAAATTTATCAGTCTTGCTCACACAGTGGGTAGAAAGTTATCCACAGGCTGTGGAGAAAGCCTGTGAAATGTGAATTTCACACAATTATTAACACCCTGTGGATAACTGTTTTCACGAACTTCCACAGGCGGATTTTCTTACTTCCGCACGGTCTAGACCAGCGCGATCAGGGAAAACTCCGGAAAAGCGTTCGGTAAATTACAAAAATGTAGTTATCCACATTGTGGATAAACATTGTGGAATTCTTTCGCACATGCTTTCCGGTGATCAAAATTCACAGTTATCCCCAAAACCCAGCTTGTTGGGCCAAGAGCGCGAGGATTACCGCGGCCACCACAACAACACCGCCCCAGCGAAGAAAGGGGCTTTTTCGATAGAGAAAAAGGCTCAACACGAGGCCTGTGCACAACCCACCCAAGTGTCCCCACAGGGATACGCCATTGGCCAGGAAGGTATAGGCCACGTTCGCCACAACCAAGGCGATGGGCGCGCGGAGATCGAGCCCGCGCTGGCGATAAGCACCTACCAGCATGACCATGAGTGCGAAGAGCGCACCGGAGGCGCCGACGGTGGGGGTATTGAAGTCGAATTTCAAGATCATGGCGGATGCGCCTAGGCAAGAGGTGAAATAAGCGGCAAGATACAACCCGGTGCCAAGCGTCCGCTCCACTTCCCTGCCTATGAGCAAGAGCATGATCATATTCACCGCCAAATGGCCCGCGTCTAGGTGCATGAACTCCGAAGACAGCGCAGTCTGGGGGCGGAAGGGATAATCCGGTCCCCACAGGCCCCAATCCGCTGCGAGCGGGGAATCATAGAAGGTGGCTCCTAGCGTGCGCGCCTGCACCGCGGTAATCAGCCAAGCGATGATGCAGACGGCGGCGATGAGCGCGGTCGCTGGGGTAGCGCGGACATAGTTTCTCACCATGGTCATGAAGTTGTCAGTCCTTTAGGCGGAGGTCTGGCTGTAGATAGCTCGGGAAAACTGCAACGAGCCCGCCGCCGCACGAATAATGCGGTGACGGGCCCGAGGAAAAGGCGATTACGCGATATCGATGGACTCGATAACAACGTCCTCGTGCGGACGGTCCATGCGGTCGGTATCCACCTTGGCGATCTTGGACACAACCTCCTGGGAAGCAGCGTCAGTTACCTCGCCAAAGATGGTGTGGTGGTTGTTCAGGTGCGGGGTCGGCGCCACGGTGATGAAGAACTGGGAACCGTTGGTGCCTGGGCCGGCATTAGCCATGGCCAGCAGGAATGGGCGGTCGAACTGCAGCTCCGGGTGGAATTCATCCTGGAACTGGTATCCCGGGCCACCGCGGCCGGTGCCGGTCGGGTCGCCGCCCTGAATCATGAAGTTATCGATGATGCGGTGGAAGATTGCACCGTCATAGAACGGGCCGGACTGCTCGCCCTTTGCATTCTGGGAGGAGTAGTCCTTCTCGCCCTTGGCCAGGCCGATGAAGTTTTCAACGGTTACCGGTGCATGGTTACCGAAGAGATCGATAACAATGTCACCGTAGTTGGTATGCATCGTTGCAGTTGCGGTCTTCTGAGTCATGCCAGCCATTGTAAAGAATTTAACGCGTGCCTGCCGCGCATGACATAACGCTGTCAGCGATCGCGCTAGCCTGAAGGCATGATTCGCGCGCTTCTTTTTGATCTGGATGACACCTTGCTCGATCACACCCGCGCGGCCCGAGACGCGGTGGATCAGTGGTGCCGCAAGCTCGGCCTGCCCGAGGGCCAGCATGCGCGGTTCGCGGCCATCGAACGAAAGTGGTTTCAAGCCTATGAGCGCGGCGAGGTCTCCCACCACGGCCAGCGCGCGGCGCGCTGCCGCGAATTCCTCGGCCGGAACATGAGCGATGCCGAGGCGCTGGCCGCCTATGACGGCTATCTTTCCGCCTACCGGGAGCAATGGCGCGCCTTTGCCGACGCCCTGCCCACCCTCACCTGGGCCCTCGAATCCGGTTTTCAGGTCGGCATACTCACCAACGGCGAGCGCGAAATGCAGCAGGCGAAGCTGGAGGCTACGGGCCTTGCGCTTGCCGACGTCCTCCTCATCCCCACCGTCGACCTCGGCTGCCCCAAACCACAACGGGAGGCCTACCTCGCTGCTTGCCGCCAGCTCGAAGTGACCCCCGCAAACACGCTCATGGTGGGCGATTCCCTGGCCAACGACGTACAGGGAGCTCGCACAGCGGGTCTGCATGCGCTCCACCTCGACCGTACCGGTAAGGGAGATCTCAGCTCGCTTAGTGCGCTGAGAGAGGTTCTCCCCCAAAGAGCCAGCTGACCACGATGGCGCCCGGATCGATAACGCCCTTGCTGCGATCTCCCAGGTAGGAGGCGCGGCCTTTCTTTGCCGCGAGATCCTCGGTGTCGAGGGCGCCGGCATGGGCGGCGTCGAAAAGCGCCTGCAAGGTCTCCGCGTCCGGATCCTTCGCCCCTAGCTCGCTGGCTTTTTCTGCGGCGGGAATGAGGGCATCGAGCATGGTGCGATCACCGCGCTGGGCGCCGCCGAGCTCGTGGATTAGGTCAGCCGCTGCGTTGAGCCCATCCGCCAGCGACTCCGCCCGAGCCAATTCATTAAAGAGCGTGCCGAATACGGCGCCGGAGGTACCACCGGCGAGGACGAGCAGACGCTTGGCCAGCCCGGTGAAGATCTCGGTATCCGTACCGCGCAGTGGAGTCTCAATGCCACCAAAGGCCGCCTCCATGTTCTGGCCAAAGTCGCCGTCGCCGGCTTTGCGGTCCAGCTCCGTAAGCGCCTCGAAGGAGGCTTGGAGACGCTCCACAAAGGCGGTGAGCCACTGATTCTCTTCGCCCTCGGTAGGAAGTTCATCCTGGAAGGTGATGGTGGCGGGTTCTACCGCCTTCGCGCGGCCCAGGGCATGGGGCCAGGCAGGGGCGGCAGTGGGGGCGTCGATAAGCTCGAGCAGCTCCGCATCTGCCTTGAGCAGAGTAAAGGAAGCACCGTGCATATTGACTGCGGTGACATAGGATCCCACCAACGACCGGGCTACGGTGACGCCTCGCTGGGCCAGCTGCGCGGAGGCCTCACCAAAGAGCAAACTCAGCTCCAGCGGGGTGGTGCCGCCTAAGCCGTTGACCAGGCATACCACTTCATCGCCTTGGCCCAGGTCAAGAGCCGGCACGATTTTATCCAGGACCTGATTCACGATGGCGCTCGCGCTATCTACCTGCTCGGTGTGGGTGCCCGGCTCACCGTGAATGCCCACTCCCACCTCCATCTGGCCGGTTGCAAGATCAAAGGTCTCGCGGCCGGTAGTCGGCATAAAACCGGCACCCAACGCCACGGACATGCTGCGAGAATTATCCGCAGTGCGCTGCCCTAATTCAGCAACCTTATCCACGTCGTCGCCGCGGTAGGCAGCAGCTCCTGCGACCTTTTCCACCAGGATGGTCGCACCCGTACCGCGGCGACCGGGGCCGTCCTCATTGCCATCGGTGGCAATATCATCGGCCACCAGCACCGTGCGGGTGTCTACCGCCTCGGCGGCGTTGCGAGCGACGGTAAAGTTCATGACGTCTCCGGTGTAATTCTTCACCACATGGACTACTCCCCTGCCCTGGTCAGCCCACTGGGTGGCCTCGCTGACCTGGACCGCGTTCGGGGAGGTAAAGAGCAACCCCGGGCAGGCCGCTGCGAGCATGCCCTGGCCGACAAACCCGGCATGCATCGGTTCGTGACCGGAACCGCCACCGGAAATCACCGCCACTGCCGGATCACCGTCCGCGGTGCGCAGCGGCGTGGAGCGGCCAATGAAGCCAACGTCGTGCCAGCGAGCATCGGGGTGGTTGGCGATGAGCCCAGCGAGGGCGTCGGAGAGAAAAGTGTCTTGACTATTACGGAATGCGGAGTGGTTCATACTCCCAGGCTAGTGATGTTTCTTACCCGGAAGCTAGGAGGAGAAAAGAAACATATCGGTTCCATTCGGACACCCAGTGGATTCGCAGCTACTTTGCAGTTTGCGGAGGATACTAAAAGAACCACTAAGAAAGGATCCGCACATGGATTTCTTGTCCTCCCTCCACAACCTTATGGACGCAGGTTCCCTGCTCCAAAGCTTTGGACCTTATATTCTGCTCGGCGTCGCCGTGGTCATCTTCATCGAGTCCGGCGTGCTTTTCCCGTTCCTGCCGGGTGATTCTTTGCTCGTTACCGCGGCCATCCTGCGCCACGAACTCGACATCAACGCCTGGCTGCTCTTTGTCGTGGCCGCGGTGGCCGCCTTTGCCGGCGACC
The DNA here is from genome assembly GCF_037908395.1 of Corynebacterium sp. KPL4072. NCBI lineage: Bacteria > Bacillati > Actinomycetota > Actinomycetes > Mycobacteriales > Corynebacteriaceae > Corynebacterium > Corynebacterium sp. KPL4072. The sequence continues at coordinate 107,722 of NZ_JBBMGE010000005.1, read as the reverse complement.
AGGTGGGCTTCTACTTGGGCCGCCGCTTTGGCCGCAAGCTTTTCAAGGACGATGCCCGCGTTCTGCGCACCGAACACCTCGATAGCGCGGAAGACTTCTTCCAGCGCCACGGCCCGGTGGCCCTTGTATTGGGCCGATTCGTACCAATCGTGCGCACTTTCGTCCCCTTCGCCGCCGGCACCGCGGAAATGGGCTACTCCTCCTTCTTGCGCTGGAATATCCTCGGTGGCATCGGCTGGGTAGGCTCCATGCTGCTGGTCGGCGTACTTCTGGGCGGTATCCCGGGCATTGCTCACTCCATCGACATCATCATGCTGATTGTGGTGGCAATTTCCGTGCTGCCGATGATCATCGGGTGGATCAACAAGCGCCGCAAGGCAAAGCGCGAAATCCCGGCCAGTTAAGGGCTAGTTGCCCATTTCCCAGCCGGGATTCTATGAGGTTAAGAGGACTTAGAGGGAATCACGTACCTCATCGCGAGCCAGCACCATATTGCGCAAGGAGGCCTCGGTCTCCTCGTAGCCGCGAGTCTTAAGGCCGCAGTCTGGATTAACCCACAGGCGCTCGACCGGCACGTGCTTGAGCGCAGCGCGGATGAGCTCGGCCATCTCCGCCACGGAGGGCACGCGTGGGGAGTGGATATCGTAGATGCCCGGGCCAATCTCGGAATGGAAGGTCTCGTCGATGTCTTCGAGCAGTTCCATGCGGGAGCGGGCCGCCTCGATGGAGGTGACATCGGCATCGAGGCCGGCAACGGCATCGATGATTTGGCCGAACTCGGAGTAACACAGGTGGGTGTGGATCTGGGTGGTCGGCTTGGCCTCGAGTGCAACGAGGCGGAAGGAGCGCACGGCCCAATCCAGGTAGGCCTTGCGGTCTTCCTCACGCAAAGGCAGCAGTTCACGCAAGGCGGGTTCATCGATCTGAATGATGTCGATGCCGGCCTCTTCCAAGTCCCGGACCTCATCCGCCAGCGCGACGCCGAGCTGGTCCGCAGAGATGGACTGGTGGACGTCATCACGCACGAAGGACCAGGCCAGGATAGTCACCGGGCCGGTAAGCATGCCCTTGACGTGGTGCTCCGAGAGCGACTGGGCGTACTTGGACCACTCGGTGGTCATCGCAGCCGGGCGGGAGATGTCGCCTACGACTATTGGCGGGCGGGTGCAGCGGGAGCCATAAGACTGGACCCAGCCGTTTTCGGTGGTTACGAAACCATCGAGCAGCTCGGCAAAGTACTGGACCATATCATTGCGCTCTGGCTCGCCGTGTACAAGTACATCGAGGCCGAGGCGCTCTTGCAGCTCGATGACGGACTTGACCTCATCCTTGAGGGCGGCGTTGTAATCGGCGTCGGAAAGCTCGCCCTTGCGGTGCGCCGCACGCGCTTGGCGGATTTCCTTGGTCTGTGGGAATGAACCAATGGTGGTAGTCGGCAGCTGCGGCAAGCCGAGTTCCTTTTGCGCCTCGTTGCGCTCGGCAAAGGCAGGCTCGCGCTTGACCTCGCCGGCCGGCAGCTTCTCGATGCGCGCCTTCACCGCCGCGTTGTGGATGCGCTCGGATTCGGCACGGGTGCGCACTGCGCGGTCGCTGATGCTATAAGCCTCTGGTGCCTCCAGCGGACCCTGGGAGAGGGCGACGACTTCCTTGACCTTCTCATTGGCGAAGGAGAACCAGGTGGCGACGTCTGCAGGCAGCTTGGTTTCTGCCTCCACGGTGTGCGGCACGTGCTGCAAGGATACAGAGGTCGATACGGACAGGGAGTCGAGGCTGCTCTCTAGGTCCTCGTACTTGGAGCGCAGGTCACGCAGGTTGGCGGCCCAGACATTGCGGCCGTCGATAAGCCCAGCAACCACGTGCGAGTTCAGCTTCTTCACGCGCTCAAGGTAGCCCTCATCGAGAGCCAAGGTGCCCACGGAAAGGTCCACCTGGACGGCCTCTGGCTTAAGTTCCGCCAAAACCTCAAGGCCCTTGCGCGCAGAGCCATACGGGGTGGTGAGGTAGACCTGCGGGCGGTTGTCTGCACCCAAGATCGCCTCATAGGCGCGCTTGGTGTGGGCGGCAAGCTCCTCATCGGTGGCAACGGTCAGGTCCGCCACTAGGCCAGGCTCAGCTAGCTGTACCCACTTCACGCCGGATTTATCCAGCTCGGCCAGTACCTCCTGATAAGCCTTGACAGCATCATCCAAGCGGTCAAGCGGAGACTTGGTAGCGCCCTCGGCCTGCTTGGACAAGGCCAGCAGGGTAACCGGGCCGACGAGGTATGGGCGCACGGTATGACCTGCTGCGCGGGCTTCTTCCACCAGCTTGATAACGCGCTGTGGGCGCGCCTTAAAGTCCTGGTCATCAGAAATTTCCGGGACAATGTAGTGGTAGTTGGTATCGAACCACTTAGTCATCTCTAGCGGCGCGGTGTCCTTATTGCCGCGGGCCAAGGTGAACTCATCATCCAGGGTCTCGCCGGCTACGACGCCTACGGTCAGTGCGGTCTCGAGCACCTGGTCGTAGTAAGCGACGTCGGCTGGAATGGCATAGTCCTCAGTAAGACCGAGGTCGCGCAGGCGGTTATAGGTATCCACGCGCAGGGAATGAGCGGCAGACTCAAAGGTCTCTGCATCGATGCGGCCGGCCCAGTAGGATTCCAGCGCGCGCTTGAGCTCGCGGTTAGCGCCAACGCGAGGGTAGCCCTCAATCGTCGCCTTGGGGAAATTAGTGTTCGTCATTGTTTACTCCGATTCGAGATAACAGGTCTTGCGTAATGTCGGGATTGTTGTGGGTATAGATATGGAGGCCTTCCGCTCCCCCGGCCACGATGGTGCGGGCCAATTGGGCGCTAAGCTCCATGCCGATTTCGTATTCCTCTTCTGGGGTTTTCGCTGCCGCGAGCCGAGTGCGCACCCTTTCGGGTACGGCAAGCCCGGACAGCTGCCCCATTCGTTCCAACCGGCGCAGGCTGGTCATGGGCATAATCCCCGGAATAAGGGGAATTTTCACCCCGGCCAACTCCGCCCTTTGGGCGAAGCGGAGGAAATCCTCGGCATCAAAAAAGAGTTGGGTGATGGCGAAGTCCGCGCCGAGGCGCTGCTTATTGAGCAGGACGTCGAAGTCCTCGTCCTCGTTCTTGGATTCAGCATGGCCGCTGGGATAGCACGCCACGCTTACTGCGAGTCGGCCGGCAGCAAAGCGGGCCGCTTGGTGGCTCTCCAATTCCCGGATGAGGCGAACCAGTTCATCGGCATGCTGAAGGTAGTGTTCTGGCATGCCCCCTTCGGGGAGGTCACCCCGCAGAGCTAGCAGGCCACGCACTCCGGCATCTACCAAGCGATTAATCCACCCGATGAGCTCGTCGCGCGAGCCGGCCGTGCACGCCAGGTGCGCCAGCGGGCGCATAGCGGTGTTCTGCGAGATTTTCTCAATGAAGGCCGCGGTTCCCTCTAGCCAGCCGGAGCGCTGGGAACTGGTTACCGCGATGTAATCGGGGTGATAGCTTTCCAGGACCTCTAGCAGGCGGTCGATCTTGGCGGCATCGGCATCGTGGCGCGGTGGGATTACCTCGAAGGAAAGGGCGAGGCGCTCAGGTACATGGGATTCCTCTTCGCTTTCATAATCCAAGGGCGCGGAAGCCGAAAGTCGCGGGCTCATAGTCACCTCCTTTGCTGGTCGTCGTCGGTGCGTTGACAAAAACGTACCAAGCTGTTCAGTTTGTGCGGTAGCGATTTTGCAATGGTATTACCATTGCAAGCCCGCAAACTGCGAGGTTGGCGAAAAATTGGCTGAATAATAATCGCACATTCTGAACCAAGCGGTCTATTTGTGACCCGTTCCCCCAGCACGCCGCCGCGCTCACGGTGGTACACCACCCACTACGTCACTATGCTGGGTGAAAGCGAATTGATAAACCTGAGTTAAGGAGTGTTCCACCCCATGAACCCCACCACATTGAACCTGGCCTTCAAGACCGCATCGAACCTGTGGAGCCAGTTCAACAACTACCGCGAAGAAAAGTCCCGCGAAGCCTACACCGCCCTAGAGGAGGCCGCGCAGAAGATGGACGAGCGCGATAACGGCAGCTTCGCCGAGTCCCGCCGCCAGGCAGGCGCCGTCACCCGCGCCGCACACTCCCGCCTCGAGCGCGCCCTAGAAGAGTTCAACAACTACCGCGAGGACGCCACCGAGCGCCTGAACGACGCCAAGGAAGAGGCCACCAAGAAGGCTAAGAAGGCCCGCAAGCAGGCCAAAAAGGATTCTCAGAAGGCGCAGAAGAACCTCAAGAAGAAGTCCGCCAAGGTAGCCAAGAAACAGAAGAAGCAGAAGTCCTCCAAGGGCTGGATCTTCGCCGGCATTATCGCTGTGCTTTCCGCCGCGGCCGGTGCCTCCTACTACTGGCTGCGCTCCAACGACAAGCCATCCCAGACCCCACCGCGCGTGGATGACTTCCAGTCCGCTTCCCACACCGCCCCTGAGTCCACCTTGGTCTACACCTCCACCAGCGAGAATGACACCCAGTCTGACCTCGTTGAGGAAGGCGCTGTACGCGATGAAGAACTGCTGGGTTCCATCGACGAGCAGCTGGCCAAGCACCGCGAAGAGGAAGCAGCTCAGCCGGCCGACACCACCCGCATCACGGATGACCACCAAAACGAGGGCAAGCACCGCCTGTAGGCCAAAGAATAACTACGCTTTCCACCCCGCCGTGGGGGTATATTCAGCGTTGCCTAGATCTCATTTCTTTGCTTAGACAAAAACCTCTTGATTGAATTCCCACATTAGGGATCTTTCTACAAGGAGATGAACAATGAGCTTTGAGTCCCTCACCGTCAAGCTCAAAGACGGCTCAACGTACTACTTCCCAGCGGGTGCGGTGTCTAAAGACCCTTCCTCTCGCGTGGATAACCTGCGCTTCGCCATCGATAACGGAACCACTTTCCACTCCGTAGACGAGGCCGGTATCGAGCGCGAGTTTAACGGTCACGACGTCCGCAATTACCACCTCGCCTAAGCGGCAGCCACATCCCTTCCCCACAGGTCACTGTCCTGTGCGGAGGGGATTTTCGCATGCGTACCCCGTGCTGCACCACTGGCGTCTATCGTGGATTCCATGGAACTTCGCGCAACCCAAGAATCTGACCGCACCTACCTCGCCCGCCTCAACTTCCTCACCGATACTTTCGGTGACGAGCACGGCGAGCTCTCCCCTGACTTCGCCGCTGATTTTGCCTTCTACGTGGAAAATTGGGATCCCAACCAGGGCGGTTTCATCGCCTGGGAGGAGCTTGTCCCGGCCGGTGGCGTGTGGCTCAATTGGGGCACGGAGGACAACCACGGATTTGGCTTTGTCGAGCCCGCCATTCCGGAGCTCGCCATCGCGGTCGAGGCCCGCTATAAGGGACAGGGCATTGCCACCGCGCTTATCGACGCCGCTATTTCCCTCGCCTACACCCTGCATGCCCCCGGCATCTCGCTAGCCGTCCACCCCGATAACCCCCGCGCCAAGGGGCTCTATGAGCACCTCGGCTTTGAACACGTGGGCAGCCACGAGGGACACTTTGTGATGCTGAAGCGCTTCTAAAGCGAGCGCAGGCGGGCGTGCGTAACGTAAATCGGCTCATTATCCACGGCCGTCTTAAACTCCTCGGTCAGCCCAGCCATAACCGCCTCGCGCGCCTCTTCACGAGTGCCGTGAAAGCTCATGACCTCGCCATCCACTGCGGCCTCGCCACGTTTGCGCACCACAACGTATTCTGCGCCTTCCGGCGCCGAGACTTTCTTCTCTGTGGAGGTAAAGGGATCGTTGTAGCGAACGTTGGCGGCCATGGTTAGTCTCCTAATGGTTTCGCGTAATAGTAATAATTCCCCACTTACTGTACTTAAAATTTCCTCCCCGCGACCGTGCGCGTACATCCCTGCCATTTCCGCCGACAAAAATGGAGTTTACATCGAAAAATCGCGACATCGCCCCCTAGCTGCCCTTGCGCAGAGAAAAGTCCGGCGCCCTCCGAAGAGGAAACCGGACTTCATGCTGTGGAGCATAGGAGAATCGAACTCCTGACCTTCTGCTTGCAAAGCAGATGCTCTACCAATTGAGCTAATGCCCCAGTGCCTACACACTTTACTACCGCAGCCGAAGCAACCACAAACCGCTTAAAACCTGAACCACTCAAATCACTTTGGCCCCTTTAGGCATGTCCTATCACTTTGGTTACATTCGGGCGCTAGGGTCATGGGCACATCATGTCCACTTTCCCTCATTTTTAGGAACACTATGCGCCGCATCCTCACCTCTGCACTCACCGTGCTTATTGCCGCCGCCATGCCAGCCGCCGCTCATGCACAGTTACCGCAAATCCCACGATTGCCTGCGTCTTCAAGCGCGGATATTCAAGGAGAAATCAACCATCGCCTCGAGGATGCCCGCGCACAGGTCGAAGATTTCAGCTCCCAGGCATTTCCACACACTACCTCCGGGAAGAAGGCACCCGCCGCCCCAGCTCCGAAGAAACCCCAGCCGCGTAGTGAAGATGGCGTCGACTGTGCCAACTGCGTAGCTATCACCTATGACGACGGCCCCGGTGCCGAGACCAACCGCCTACTGGACAAGCTCAAGGCGAAGAACGCGCACGCAAGCTTCATGGTGCTAGCCCCCAACGCATATCAGCATCCTGAGCTGCTCAAGCGCATGAAGGCCGAGGGCCACACCATCGGCAACCACACCAAGAGCCACCGCCAGCTCAACACCCTGTCCTATGACCAGGTATCCCAGGAAATCGACGCCGGCAATGCCGCCATCAAAAAGGCCACCGGCCAAGGCACGCGCTGGGTACGCCCGCCCTATGGCGCGACCAACGCCACCGTGGATCAGGCCACCCGCGATAAGGGCGTCTCCCAAGCGTTGTGGGACGTCGACACCGTGGATTGGAAGGACCGCAACTCCGACCATGTGTGCTCCGCGGCCGTCCAAGGCGCCCGCGCCGGCTCCATAGTGTTGATGCACGATATCCACCCCACCACCGTGGACGCCGCCGATTGCGTTATCGACGGCCTGCGCGCCAAGGGCCTCGAGCCAGTTAGCCTAGATCGCCTCCTACGCACCCCCGTGGCAGGTAAGCGCTACTACGCTCGTGGTTAATGATTGATTTTGCCCTGACTGCCGACGCCGTCGCTCCCCAACTCCTCGGCTGTACCCTCACCCATGCCGGGGTAAGCATCCGCCTCACGGAGGTTGAGGCTTACCTCGGTGCCAAGGATTCCGCTGCACATACCTTCAATGGCAAGACCCCGCGCAATGCGGCCATGTTCGGTCCGCCGGGTAGGTTCTACGTCTATATTTCTTATGGTATCCACCGCAACGTCAATATCGTTTGCGCCCCTGATGGCACCGGCCAAGGCTGCCTGCTGCGCGGCGGCGAAATCATCGAGGGCGCCGATATCGCCTTCGCCCGCCGCGGCACCACCGATTTTCATAATCTTGCCCACGGGCCAGGAAACTTGGGCAAGGCCTTAGGCTTCACGCTAGAAGATAACCACCAACCAATTCAGATTGTTGAGCGAACCTCCGAACCAGAATGGGTACGCGGACCGCGCATCGGCATCTCGAAAAACAAGGAAGCGGCCCTGCGGTTTTGGATCCCATTCGATAAAACCGTCTCGGGCCGCCGCGGCTATCCCAAAAAGTAACGAGGAAGCTGACTAATAGCGCCCACCATAGCGCTCATCATTTTCGATGGCCTTTATGATCCGCTGATTGATCTGCAGCATCTGGCGGATCTGCGTGCGGGTCAGGTTATCCATTACGGACTTCCGAGCCTGCTTAGCGTGTCCAGGCGCGGTCTCTACTACCTTATCCCAGCCGCTATCCGTCAGCTGTGCCATGGTGGTGCGGCCGTCAGTCGGGCACGGCTGGCGCACGACCCACCCTTGCTTTTCTAGGCGCGTAACGACCTGGCTCAAGCGAGACAAAGATCCATTGGCGGTAATCGCCAGATCACGCATACGCATCTCGCGATTTTCCGCCTCAGATAGTCGAGAGAGCACCGTATATTCAAAAAAGCTCAGGCCTGCGTCATCGCGCAGCTGAGCATCCAAAATATTGGTCAAGCGAATATTTACGCTCATTAGGGACATAAATGATGCGAGTTCTTCATCATTTAGCCAGTAGTCATCGCGCTCGGTCATGGGATTTATTCTATCAACTTGGCTTTAATTCTAAAGTGACTCATCACTGCCCTAAACGCAAAGACCTTAGTGCCCAAAGGACGCATCGATCGGCCGCTGCCCTCTTGGCAGCTTCTCCACCACCAAACGATAGGAATCCGTGACTAACTCCTCTATCAGCTGTTTGTGCAGCTCTGCGTGTGGATAGACGGAAACCCAATGACGCTTATTCATGTGGTAGCCCGGCGCAATGAACGGGTATTGCTGCTGTAGCGCTTGGCAGTCCTCCGGCTCGGCCTTAATGATCATTTGCTGTTGACCTGTCACTGCTGTCAGTAACAGGAAAATTTTGTCGCGTACTTTGAATACTTCCCAGTCGGGCCCGAAAGGATGCTGTACCTGCGAGCCGAGCATCTCTTCGGCGCGCTGCCGTGCAACTGTGTAGAGGCCACTGCCATCCATCATCGGCTCCCTCTTCGAGACTGGCTTAGTGCTGTCTTCAACGATATCGTCCATCCAAACCTCGGTTTTCGTCGACGGTTTTGCCGGTTTATATGGACGAAAATGGTGATCCGAGTGGAGCGCTCGCCATTGTGTCACTTCTCAGAGCGCTTGGGAACGACCGCGGAAATAAAAAATGTCCGGCCCCTCCGAAGAGGAGGCCGGACTTCATGCTGTGGAGCATAGGAGAATCGAACTCCTGACCTTCTGCTTGCAAAGCAGATGCTCTACCAATTGAGCTAATGCCCCATTGTTCCGTGGTGGGCCTAGCTGGAATCGAACCAGCGACCTCATCGTTATCAGCGATGCGCTCTAACCGACTGAGCTATAGGCCCTTGTGCGGAACGAGAATTAACTCTACATACTATCCCCGGATTTATACAAATCGCCTGCTCAAGAAGCTTTTCAGACCATTAGCAAAAGGGGAAGATTCGTACTGAAGAAAGAAAAATGCCGGCACCCGAAGGTGCCGGCATCTTCAAACGCAAGAGAGGTGCTAGCGGTTGTCTAAGTCGACTCGCAGGCCGCCAAAGACGTCCACGATGGCGTTATAAATAACCGCCATCAGAGGCGCCAGCAATGTAAGGAGAACGGCGAAAATAACGCCGATGAGCGCGGAGGCGGAGATGACGACACCGAAGGTGACCTCGAATCCGCCGCCGACGCCGCCGACGAGGCTATTGAGCGATTCCCAAATCCCCACCTGGTTCAGGCCAATATAAAGCAGGCATACGGCCAGCATCCAGGCGATCAGTCCGACGAGTGACAGGGCCAGACCGACGCGGAACGCCGAGATAGGCGAGATTCGCGTAATCGTTATGTCTCGTCGTGCCATTAATTACTCCTCATCCTTGGAAGCATCGCCAGCCTTGTGTTCCTGCTGGACCTCATCCACGGTCTTTTCGCCCTTAGCCACGGCCTGAGCGTCTTCCTCACCATCTTCTTCGACGTTGCGGTCGATGGCAAGCAGTTCGACATCGTCACCCAGGTTGACCAAGCGCACGCCCATCGTGGCACGGGAGGACGGACGAATCTGGTCCACCTCGGTGCGGATGACGCCGCCGGCGGAGGTAATGGCGAAGATTTCATCATCCTCATCCACAGAGATGGCGCCGATTAGCTTGCCGCGCTTCGGGGTGTACTTGAAGGTCATGACACCCAGGCCACCGCGGCCCTGCGTAGTGTATTCCTCGATAGCGGTGCGCTTACCGTAGCCGCCGGAGGTGGCAACCAAGAGGAATTCGCCATCGTGGACCACGGACATGGACAGCAGCTGGTCATCGCCGCGGAAGCGCATGCCCTTCACACCAGCGGTAGCGCGGCCCATGGGGCGCAGCTGGTCGTCGTCCGCAGTAAAGCGGATGGCCTGTCCCTGCTCGGAGGTGAGCAGGATGTCATCGCCCTCGGAGACGAGCTGTGCGCCAATGAGAGCATCGCCCTCGTTGAGGTTGATGGCGATAAGGCCAGCGGAACGCGCGGACTCATAATCGGTCAAACGGGACTTCTTCACGCGGCCCTGCTGGGTAGCGAGAACCAGGTAAGGAGCATCCTCGTAGGACTGGATCTGGATGACCTGGGCAATCTTTTCTTCCGGCTGGAATTCCAGCAGGTTTGCCACGTGCTGGCCACGAGCGGCGCGACCGGCCTCTGGCAGCTCATAAGCCTTGAGGCGGTAGACGCGGCCGAAGTTGGTAAAGAACAAGATCCAGTCGTGCGTGGAGCAGACGAAGAAGTTCTTGACAATATCGTCCTGCTTGAGCTCAGCGCCGCGCACGCCCTTGCCACCACGCTTTTGCGCCTTGTAGGAATCCACCTTGGTGCGCTTAGCGTAGCCCGTAGAAGTAATGGTGACTACAACGTTTTCGCGGGCGATAAGGTCCTCATCGGTCACATCGCCGGTTGCCGGAATGATTTCGGTGCGGCGTTCATCGCCATACTTATCGACGATCTCTGCCAGCTCATCGTGGACAATCTGGCGCTGGCGCTCCTCGCGGGCGAGGATATCCTTCAGATCAGCGATCTCGCGCTCGATTTCCGCCAACTCATCGATGATCTTTTGGCGTTCCAGGGCAGCCAGTTTGCGCAGCTGCATGGCCAGGATGGCGTCGGCCTGGATATCGTCGACGTCGAGAAGCTCCTTCAAGCCCTCGCGTGCCTCGTCCACGGTGGGCGAACGGCGGATGAGGGCAATGACCTCATCGAGCATGTCTAGGGCCTTGACCAAACCGCGCAGAATGTGGGCGCGCTTTTCGGCCTCATTCAGGCGGTACTGGGTACGGCGAACGATGACCTCGATCTGGTGCTCCACGTAGTAGCGCAGCATCTGATCCAGGCGGAGGGTGCGCGGCACGCCATCGACAATGGAGAGCATATTCGCGCCGAAGGACGTCTGCAGCTGGGAGTGCTTGTAGAGGTTATTGAGCACCACGCGGGCCACAGCGTCGCGCTTGAGGGTGACGACGATGCGCATGCCAACGCGGTCGGAGGATTCATCCTCAATCTTGGAAATACCCGCGATCTTGCCGCTAGCCACGGACTCCGCGATATTGGAGATGAGGTTATCCGGGTTGACCTGGAACGGCAGCTCGGTAATCACAATGGTCTGGCGGGATCCAGACTCCTCGATGGAGGTCACACCACGCATGCGGATGGATCCGCGGCCGGTGGTGTAGGCATCCTTGATGCCCTGATCGCCCACGATGAGGCCCGCGGTGGGGAAATCCGGGCCCTTGACGCGTTCCATGCAGGCTTCCAGCGCAGTCTCTTCATCGGCGTCTGGATTATCTAGTAGCCAGTAGATGGCCTCAGCCAGCTCGTTGAGGTTATGCGGCGGGATATTGGTGGCCATACCCACGGCAATGCCGCCCGAACCGTTCATCAGCAGGTTTGGAACGCGGGACGGCAGTACGTCCGGCTCGCTGGTTTTGCCATCGTAGTTGGGCGAGAAATCAACGGTGTTTTCGCGGATATCGCGCACCATCTCCATGGCCAGCGGAGTGAGCTTACACTCCGTATAACGCATTGCTGCTGGGCCATCGTTACCGCGGGAGCCGAAGTTACCCTGGCCATCCACCAGTGGGTAGCGCATATTCCACGACTGGGCCAAGCGCACCAAGGTGTCATAGATGGCGGAGTCACCGTGCGGGTGGAACTGACCCATGGTGTCCGAGACCGGGCGGGCGGACTTTACGTAGCCGCGCTCCGGGCGGTAACCGGAATCGAACATCGCGTAGAGGATGCGGCGGTGCACCGGCTTTAGTCCATCGCGCACCTCCGGCAGGGCACGGCCGACGATGACGGACATGGCGTAGTCGATGTAGCTCGACTCCATCTCCTCATTAATGTCAATGGGAAATATGCGATCAAAAAGATCGTCGTTATTGTCACTCATAACGCCAGATTCTACCCTTTAGCGCCTTTCAGGGCCCGAATTGCCGCACGCATGGTATCACCGTGGTATCACTAAGGCATGGCAATGACATTGCGGCTTACGGCCGAACAAGACCACGCGCTCACCCTGCTGGCCTCGGCGCAGGGTACCTCCAAACATGAAGCGGTAGTGCGCGCCATCGTTGCGGCGGCAGCCCGCACGCTTGCCGACGCCCACGTGCAATCCACCGCCCGCGCCCTCCTCCCCGGCCGCGCTGAACTGGAGGCGGAAATCCGCCGCGCCCGGCCCACTCAGTCCTAGGTGATTATGAGTACCGAACAGCTCTACCTTTTGGCACGCGAGTTTTGCGCGCGCTTTAACGTCCGCATCACCAATTTTGCTGCTCTTGCGGCCGCTGCGGCGGCCAGCACTGCCAAGGTGGAAGGAATAGCCATCCACGATAGCCACCGCGATGCCGCCCGCGCTATGGCGGAGGTTTTAGCCCGCGTTCCGGCGCTGAGCGGGTATAACGCAGAGTTCGCAAAGTTCACCGTGCGCGTCTACCTTAGTGTTAAAGAAGTTGCCTAAGTTTTGGGAAGAGTGACCCAAGGAAGGAACTAGCACCATGTCCCACGTCAAGAAGATCGCCGTATCGAGCCTTACCGCCGCAGCCCTAACCGCCACCGCCATCACTGCTCCTACCGCTACTGCAGCTGAGGCGGATTCCTGGAAAGACGAGGTAAATCCGGAATTTGAACAGGGCCAGACTGGTGGTTCCTCTACCGGTTCTTCCCAGCTGGATCTCACGTTGATCATCACCGCAGCGGCCGCGGGCGTCACCGCCCTGGCCAGCGCCGTGGCCCTCTACTCCCCCAACGTGGATCTGGAAAAGGCAGCCCGCGATGCTGGCTTGGGCCAGATCGCCGATCAGATTGCTGCCATTCAGGCCAACCTTCCTGGCCTGCCGGGACAGCCGGCTTAATTCGCGTAAGGTGGTGCAGCATGGCACATCTTTCTGAACTTATGTCAGGTCCGCAGCGCACTGCGGTGATAAGCGATTGTGGCGAGCTGGTTGAGAGGGTCGTCGCCAAGCAATCGGGCATTACCGGCATGGCGCTGAAGGGCGCAGTCGCCGCCGCGAAGAAGGTCGACTCCGCCATCATCACCAAGGCGCTAGGCCGCGTGCTACCGGATGTCCTCGACGCTATGGACCCGCACTGGCAAGAGTTTGAAAACAGCTCTGAGCAGGATTTCGGTTCCTTCCTGGAGCCGCGCAGCGCCGAGGTCAGTGATGCCATCATGGCGGTAGCCGATAAGCATGCCGAGCAGGTCAACTCCCCCGCACTATCCAAGCCTTATAACTCCCTGCGCGCTAAGGCTTCGAAATTCCTCACCCCTGCGGTTCCGGATTTCGGCCGCGTGCTGCAGAAGCATATGTAGATTCCGGCAGTTGAATCGCCTTCTAAACGCCAGGTATAAGTGTGGAAGTGACTACTTCCGCAGCTAACCAGACCGAGTACCCCGCCGGCCAAGATCCCGCTCGCTGGCGGGTACTTATCGTTTTGCTCACGGCGCTTTTTATGTCGCTGCTGAGCGTATCCATTGTTAATGTGGCCCTGCCCTCTATTCAATCGGGTTTAGGGGCCTCTAATTCGGATGTGCAATGGGTGCTCTCCGGCTATGCGCTCACTTTCGGCGTCATCCTCGTGGCGGCCGGCCGCGCCGGAGATCTCGTCGGCCGCGGCGGCATCTTTCTAGCTGGCATCGCTATCTATTCCATCAGCGCCGCAGTCGCCGGTTTTGCCCCTAATGCTGAGGCACTCAATGCCGCCCGCTTTATCCAAGGCATAGGTGCTGGCCTGCTTAATCCCCAGGGTGTGGGCATGATCCAGCAATACTTCCGCGGCCCCGAGCGGGCCCGTGCCTTCGGCTATTTTGGCTCCACGGTGGGCCTCGCCGTGGCCATTGGACCGGTACTTGGTGGCCTACTCATACGCCTGGGTGGCGCGGACCTGGGCTGGCGGTTGACTATGCTGGTCAATTTCCCCGTCGGCCTTTTTGCCATCATCTTGGGATTGATGTGGTTTCCGCGGCCGCTGTTTTCTCGTGTACGCGATGAAATGGGCAATAAACTGGGAATTTTCAAGACCCTAGCCACCCTTGATCCCATTGGTGCTGTCATCCTTGGCGCCGCCGTGTGGGCCATCCTCTTCCCCTTTATGGAGTCTTCTGGAACACCTGGCGTGTGGTGGCTGCTGCTCCTGGGCGCGTTTTTGCTGGTGGCATGGGTGCTGTGGGAGCGACGACACAAGGCCACCGGTCATCCACCAATGGCGGATCTTAATATCTTTGCTACTGCGAGCTTTCGCAATGGCACCATCATTGCCACCTTATGGTTCATGGGCATTACCAGCATTTGGGTGCTCGTCGCGCTCTACTTCCAAAGCGGGCTCGGGCACTCCGCCCTCGCTGCCGGATCCGTAGGCATTCCGGCCGCTTTGTTGAGCTCTATTTCTGCCACACTGGCCGGCCGGTCAGTGTCCGTCCACGGCCGCAAGGTCGTGGTTATCGGCATGATGGTGACCATCTCCGGGCTCGTTTCCACCATTGCGCTCATCTGGGCCACCGAGCAATGGGGCACCAGCGAATGGTGGATGGTCCTGTCGCTCTCCTTGGTGGGCGGCGGGCAAGGCTCGGTCATCTCCCCTAACCAGACGCTCACCTTGGCACATGTCCCTCAGGCCTACGCTGGATCGTCGGGAGCTGTCCTCCAGACCGGCCAGCGCATCGGCACGGCCATCGGTCTTGCCGTCATCACGGCCATAGTCTTTGCCACCCTGCACGGCACGAACGCGGACTGGCCGCTTTCCATCGTCGCCGGCTTCGGCGTCATCCTGTCCATGTGTCTTGCCTCCCTGGGATTCGCCGTAGCGGATCAGCGCAGCTCCCAGGCCTAGGGCTCGCGCTTTAAAACGCCACAATTAAAGCCCACCGCAGTATTTTCCACGGTGGGCTTTGTGCTGCGGTTTAGATGTCTAGGAAGCGGACGTCCTTGGCGCGGCGGGTAATGAAGGAGCGGCGGGCCGAGACATCGTCACCCATGAGGATGGAGAAGAGCTCATCGGCGCGCTGCGCGTCTTCCAAATCCACGCGGCGCAGGATGCGGGTGCTCGGGTCGAGCGTAGTTTCCCAGAGCTCGGAGGCGTTCATCTCGCCCAGACCCTTGTAGCGCTGGATGCCGTCATCCTTGTTGATCTTGCGGTTTTGCTCCAGACCCTCGGCCAACAGCTTATCGCGCTCGTCGTCGGAAAAGGCATAGCCCGGAGTGCCCTTGGACCACTTGAGCTTGTACAGCGGCGGGTTAGCCAGGTACACGTGCCCGTCCTCAATCAGCTGTGGCATAAAGCGGAAGAGCAGGGTCAATAGCAGCGTAGCAATGTGCTGGCCGTCGACGTCAGCATCGGCCATGAGCACGATCTTGTCGTAGCGCAGCTTCTTGATATCAAACTCCTCGTGGATACCGGTACCCAGTGCAGTAATAATCGCCTGGACCTCAGCATTCTTGAGGACCTTATCCATGCGGGCCTTCTCCACGTTCAAGATCTTGCCGCGCAGAGGCAAGATGGCCTGGAACATGGAATCACGGCCGCCCTTAGCGGAACCACCTGCGGAGTCACCCTCCACGATGTAGAGCTCGGAAATCTTCGGGTCCTTGGAGCGGCAATCCGCGAGCTTGCCGGGCAATCCGCCCAGGTCGGTGGCGGATTTGCGGCGCACCATCTCGCGGGCCTTGCGGGCAGCCATGCGAGCATGTGCGGAGGACACGGCCTTATTGATAATGGCCTTTGCCTCAGCCGGATTGGCATCGAACCAGTCATTGACGTGCTCGTTCACCGCACGCTGGACAAAGCCCTTGATTTCGGAATTGCCCAGCTTGGTCTTGGTCTGGCCCTCGAACTGCGGATCGCCCACCTTGACGGAAATGACGGCGGCCAAGCCCTCGCGGCAGTCATCGCCGGAGAGGTTGCCATCCTTTTCCTTGATGAGCTTATGCTCCTTGGCATAGCGGTTCATCAAGGAGGTTAGGGCCGCGCGGAAGCCTTCTTCGTGCGTGCCGCCCTCGTGGGTATTGATGGTATTAGCAAAAGTGTGCACGGACTGCTTATAGCCCTGATTCCACTGCAGTGCTACTTCCACCTCATGATCTTCGCCCTTGGCATCGAAAGAAACGATAGTCGGGTGGATCGCGGTCTTGGACTTATTGAGGTACTTGACGTAATCGGTCAAGCCATCCGGGTAGTGGAAGGTGACCTTCTTGCGGCGCTTCTTTTCCGCCGCAGCTTCCGCCGCTTCACCGGATTCTTCGTTGAAAGTATCGCCAGCGTCTGGGGCATCATCGAAGGAGGTTTCATCCGCACTGGTCTCGCCGGATTCTGCATCGGCTATTTCTTCCAGCTCAATCTGCTCTTCGGTAACGCGCTCATCGATGAGCTCAATGGATAGGCCCTTATTCAGGAAGGCCATTTCCTGCAGGCGGCGAGCAATGATGTCGTAATCGTACTCGGTAGTTTCAAATACTTCCGGATCCGCCCAGAAGCGGATCTTGGTACCCGTGCCGCGGGCGTTGCCACCCTCAACGAGATCATCCGGGACGGCATTCTGGAAGTTTTGATACCAGTGCTTACCATCGCGTTTAATTTCCGCTTCTACGCGGGTAGAAAGTGCGTTCACCACGGAAATGCCGACGCCGTGCAGGCCGCCAGATACGGCGTAGGAGTCGGAGTCGAATTTACCGCCAGCGTGCAGCTGCGTCATGACCACTTGGACGGTAGGTGCGCCGGAGGCGTGCATTTCTACCGGGATACCACGGCCATTATCGATGACCTCGACGCCGCCATCTTCCAGCAGTTTGACGGTAACCTTATCGGCGTAGCCGGCCATAGCCTCATCGACGGAGTTATCAACGATCTCCCAAATGAGGTGGTGCAGGCCGCGCGAACCGGTCGAACCAATGTACATGCCGGGGCGCTTACGGACGGCTTCGAGGCCCTCCAGGATCGTAATTGACCCGGCATCATATGCGTGTTCTTCAGCCACGGATTCGTGCTCTCCTTTTGGCTATAGCTAATTCTAAGACTTTAACTATTCTACACGGATACCCCCTACTGAAAGACACCCCACACCCGTGAGAGATAGGAATCTGGCGCGCTCTGAGGTTATTTAGGATTTAAAGGTCGGATCCAAGTGCAACTTATTAGCCATACGTATCTTGCGATCCTTGTGGTTTCACCCACTGCCGCCCCTCATAATTTCGCTGCTGCTTGGGCCCATGAATGCGCAGCTCAACAATGACATCCGGGCCTAGGCGGTCAGAGATTTTCCGAAGGATCTGTCGCTGCAGATAGCGCAGCTCCGTAGCCCAGGTGGAGTTATCGCAGGACACATAGACAACCTTGTCCTTAATCCGTTGCGGCTGCGTATGGGCGGCGATGCGCTCGCCCACGAGATTCTCCCAATTACCCATCACCCAACCATTGGCCAAGTCGTGCTCCCAGCCGCGATTGACTACCTCGCGGCTGATTTGGGCTCCCAGGCTCGGCACCGCCAGCGTTCGCCGTTTCTTCCTGCCATCTGGTCCCGTAGGAATGCCCCGTTGATAGCCCATATACCCCTGCTTTTGTGCCTTCTCTAGAGAGGGCACCGGCATCTTCGGCACAGGGCGGGTTAGCTTCGGCGGGTTCTTGGAGGTGGACCGTACCAATTTAAAGTACTGGGTGACAGGATCAATGCGCTGCTTGCCGACGCCCCCTTGTTCCTCACTCATCCTTGTCACCATCCCCATCCTCAACGGCATCCTCAGCGCTGAGCTTGGAGATGCGGCCGGTATCGGTATCTTCCACGCTCACGCGGTAGCGCACGATGGGTTCCAAGTTCCCCGGTAGGTCCTCATCTACCGCCGCGGTAATGAGCACCTGCTCGGCCTCGGCGGCCAGGTGGACAAGCTGCTTGCGGCGCTTGGCGTCAAGCTCGGCAAATACATCATCCAAAATGAGCACCGGATCCGATCCTCCCTCTTGCCGCAGCAGATTAAACTCCGCCAGGCGCAGCGCAATGGCATAGGACCACGTCTCACCATGGCTGGCAAAGCCCTTGGCCGGCTGATCACCCAGATTAAGCACCAGATCGTCGCGGTGCGGGCCCACCAGGGAAATGCCGCGTTCAATCTCGCGCTGCCGGGCGGTGGCCAACTCGGTAAGCAAGACGGCCTCTAGTACCTCGCGATCCGAGGTATCGATAGTGGACTTATATTCCACCTGCGCCGGCCGCGATTCTGGTGCCAGGCCGGAATAAGCGGCGGGGATGTGGTCCAAGAGGGCGTCGACAAGCGCAAGGCGCGCGGCGATTACTTGGGCGCCGAGCCGGGCAAGCTGCGCATCCCAGGTATCCAAGGTAGCCAATGCGGCGGCACCGTCGCTATCGGAATAGCCGCGGCGCAGGCTGCCGGAGGCTGATTTCAGCAAGGCATTGCGCTGCTTGAGTACCTTGTCATAGTCGGCCTTTACACCCGCAAGGCGCGGAGTCCGCGAGGCAATGATGCTATCGAGATAAGCGCGCCGTCCGGCCGGCTCCCCGCGCACCAAGGCCAAATCCTCCGGGGAAAAGAGCACCGTTTTTACCACGCCCAGCAGCTCACGGGGGCTGCGCAGGCGCGTGCGATTGATCTGCGCTTGATTGGCCGCGTGGGGTTTAATCAGCAAATGGGTAGTGAGCTCCCGGCCCTGGTTCACCGCGGTAATAGACACCCGTGCACTATCGGCACCCTGCCGCACCAACGGTGCATCGTGAGATACGCGATGGGAGGAAAGATGGGCAGTATAACCAATGGCCTCGACGATATTGGTCTTGCCAAAGCCATTGCGCCCGACAAAAAGGGTGATCCCGGGCCCTAGCTGCACATTAAGTTCGGGCCATGAGCGAAAATCCCGAACATCGAGATCCCTGACGTACATTAGCCCGGCAGGCGAACCGGCATGAGCAGGTAGGTGAAGTTGGTCTTCGGCGTGGGGAAGTTGCCATCTTCATCGGCCTCAGGCAGCTCTTCCGGTTCTGGGATCATAATGGCTGGGCGGGAAGGCTCGGTGAAGCCGAAGACCACGCGGTCGGTGTTGATGACGGCCAAGCCATCTTTGAGGTAGCCCGGATTGAAGGCAATGAGAAACTCATCGCGGCCATGGAAGGCGCACGGCAAGGTCTCGGTCGCATTACCGGCATCCGCGCCGGCAGATAGGGTTACCTGACCATCGGCGAATTCCATGCGAATCTGTGCATTGCGATCCGTCAGCAAAGAAACGCGACGGATTGCTTCCTGCAGCGGAGCCACCTCAATGGAGGCAATATTGGTGTGATTCTTCGGCAGCAGCGGCTGCACATTGGGGAAGTCCGCATCCAGCATGCGCGTGGTGGTTTCGCGGTTATCCGCGTGCAAACCAAAGAGACCATCCGCACCAATATTGTCATCGGTACCTACGGCAATCTCTACCGGAATGTTGAGATGCGGGTCCAGGGAACGACCGGTTTCCTGGAGGGTCTTAGCAGGTACCAATAGCTTGGCTTCGACATCCGGGGACTTCGGCTCCCATTCCAAGGTGCGCATGGCCAGACGGAAGCGGTCCGTTGCCGTCATCTCAATGTCTTTGCCATGGATATCCATGTGCACACCGGTGAGCATAGGCAAAGTGTCATCCTTGCCGGCTGCGGCAGCGACCTGATGGATGGCCTCGACGAAAAGCTGTGGCTGGATAGTGCCCGTAACCTCTGGCAATACCGGAAGCTGAGGGTAATCATCCAGTGGGATCAGTGGCAGCTCGAAGCGAGAGGAACCACAAGTAACCAGTGCCTTGGAATCTACCTGGGAGATCTCTACTTCCTTGTTGGGCAAAGAAGCAACGATATCGGAGAGGAGCTTGCCGGCTACCGCAATCTGTCCGGGCTCATCCACCATGCCGGCGATGCGGACGCGGGTAGAAACCTCATAATCGAAGCCGGTGAACTCAAGACCATTGTCATCCGCGGTGATCAACATCGCGCGAAGCACGGGCTGAGTGACCTTGGAAGGCAGGCTGCGAGCAACCCACGCTACGGCGTTGGCAAGGTCATCTTTGGCAACGCGAAATGACACGGCTTCATCCATGGTGCGAAGAGCTCCTCTGAGGCAAGTAGGAAATTTGTTACTTACAAAAGACTGGCTTCCAACTTACCGCATTGGGCGCGGTGCGCCACAACGTGTAATTCCATCTTTGCCCGCTCGATCCGCGCCTGGCCGGAGGCGGGGCGGGCCGAATTCCACACACCCTCTTTCTTCTATACAGATCAGAGAAATAATTTAGTAGTAGTAATAAGCAGTGTGGGATCTGTGGGTAACTAGGTAAATGACAAGTTCATGGCGCAGATCCGGGGTGTGGCAAATCTTGTGATCTTGCTGTGATCAATCGGGGTGAATTGTGGACAACTAGTGGGATCGCCGTTTTATCCACAGGTTTTGTCATTTGATCACTGATCTACACACAACACTGATCACAGGGTGGTTCTCCCAGCACAAGGCCTGTGGAATTAAAAACTGTGAGTAAGATCTATGAATTACAAAGTTGAAATTACACAAGTGTGAATAACGCTGTGGATAACCTTTCTTGCAGATAAACGGCCCTTTTTAGAGGGTTTCGGGCCTTATTTGTGAAATTACACGGGTGTGCCGATGCGGCGTGGAGGATTCTGTCTAGCTTTCTAGCTGGTTTCAACCCCAAGTGACCCGGGCGAAATCTGGGAAGCGGGATCGGGAAAACAAAAGCGCCCTCCTTATATAAAGGAGAGCGCTGAGGCAGCACGCTAAGACTTAGGCGCGACTGCGATTCTTGATGCGTTGGGTAAGCGCCTGGATCTCGTCATAGGTATTGCGCTTTTCAGTCATCTCTTTGCGGATTTTGCGATCGGCATAAATGACGGTGGTGTGGTCCTTACCGCCGAACTGTTCACCGATCTTGGGCAGGGATAGCTCGGTAAGCTCGCGGCACAAATACATTGCCAGCTGGCGAGCATGCGCTACCGCGCGCTTCTTGCCGGCGCCGCGCAGAGTTTCTACATCAATATCGAAGAAGTCTGCCGTGACCTCCATGATTGAGGTAGCGGTAATCTTTCGATCAGCGGAATCCGGGGCCAAATCGCGCAATGCGATTTCCGCCATCTCTACGTTGATTGGCTCATCTACCAAAGAGGAATAGGCCGAAACACGGATAAGTGCGCCTTCGAGCTCGCGAATGGAAGATTCAAAGCGCGAGGCAATGAGCTCAAGCACGGAGCGATCCACCTCGGTGCCGTCATTTGCCGCCTTCTTCATCAAAATCGCGATGCGCGTTTCCAGATCTGGTGGCTGAATATCGGTAATAAGACCGCCTTCAAAGCGCGTGCGGAGGCGATCCTCCAGCGTTGTCAGCTGCTTCGGCGGGCGGTCCGAAGACAAAATGATCTGCTTATTGGCTTGGTGCAGCGCATTGAAAGTATGGAAGAACTCTTCCTGGGTGGATTCTTTGCCCTCCAAGAACTGGATATCATCGACCATCAAGATGTCGAGATTGCGGTAGCGCCGTTTGAAGGATTCCTGGCGGTCATCACGCAGCGAATTAATATAGTCATTCGTAAATTCTTCCGAAGACACATATTTCACGCGCAAACCCGGGTGCAGCACCTGGGCGTAATTACCAGCGGCGTGCAAAAGGTGCGTTTTGCCTAGACCAGAGCCACCCCAGATGAATAGTGGGTTATATGCACGGGCGGGATTTTCGGCCACGGCAACGGCTGCACCATTGGCAAAACGATTCGAAGACCCGATAACGAAGCTATCGAAAGTGTGCTTCGGATTCAGTGAAGTTTCACGGTTGGGATCATGTGCCGGAGCCTCGCGCGGGATGCGAGCGGAATTAGAGCTAGCATCGGTGAAATTGCCCGCGGACTGCGCCTGCTGCTGGTTATAGTGCTGGGCAAGTTCATCCAAGCTGGCTGGGGCATGGCTGGATTGCCAGTTGTTTTGGGCGGGTGCCGGTTGTGAACCGGTATCAGAGTGTTGCGGGCGCGGAATGTAGTTCTGGGGAGGCTCCGTGCGCTGGGGTTGTTGCGCTTGCGGAGCCTGCTGTTGTTGCGGGGGAGCTGCCTGGGGAGAAGGCTCTGTGGCTGGTGGTTGTGGTTCTTGCGGAGTAGCCAAGGTAACCGCGAAGGAGCAGGGACGTCCGAGGTGTCGGGTTAAGGCCTTGGCGATGTACTCGCCCAATTCATTTTCGACCACATTTTTGGCGTCGAGGTTCTCGGCGGCAACGAGGGTGTAGCCCTCGACCATCATGATGGGGCGGACCAGTTGGAGGTAAAGGCGCTGTGAATGGGAAAAACTAGGGACCTCGGAATTGGGTTGCTCGGATTGTGCGAGCAGGTCATCAACGACCGCGCGCCAAATGGTATGCAGGTTCGCTTGTGGGTCAGTCACAACAGGCTACCTTTGTGGAATTTAGTCGGGAACGGGTGGACATTGAATAACAATTTTCACCGTGGATTCCACCGTGGTTTTCACAGTGGTTTTTATCGAGTCACCTCGATCTCCACAGAGTTATCCACAGGTGTGGATGAAAGAGTTATTCACAGCTTAGTTCATGGCTGTGGATAACTCTTCATTGGCCGGTTTATGGCGTTAAGCTGCGGAAACTGCAAAAGTCTCAAGCGCTGATTTAGAGTTATCCACATGCCAGGCTTGGCTGTGGAATTTGATTCTTCTGTTGTACCGCCGAAGCGGCGGGTGTGTCTAGTGAGAAAAATTCACCCCCTGGACGCCGATCTGGATAGGTCCTCCAGTGCGGTGGATTCGGCGCAGTAAGAGCCCGGAATCTGGCCGCCTAGCTGCAGGAAAAAACATTTATGTAATTTCGGGTGTACCCGGGTGTCGATTTGTTTCTAGCGGCAGAAATCACGTAATCTGGCATGGTCTATTGCAACAAAGAGTTGCGCGTGAAAGTGACAGCGTCACCTCGCACTGGCTGGGCCCGTCGGCTCGCCGTGCACCGGAGAGACTGTGATGCGTCAGGTTCATGGAATCTAATCATCAGTGGGTGCGCCGCTGTTAGCGGTGGTGTGCCTACGCACAACTTCAAGGAGAATTAACGTGGCAAAGGGTAAGCGCACGTTCCAGCCGAACAACCGTCGTCGTGCTCGTAAGCACGGTTTCCGCACCCGCATGAGCACTCGTGCAGGTCGCGCAATCGTTGCGGCTCGTCGCAAGAAGGGCCGCGCAAAGCTGACTGCGTAAGTTATGCTTCCGGCCCAGCACAAGCTCACATCGCCGACACAGTTTCGGCGCACGATGAAGGGCAGTCGCCGGGCGGGCACTCGTACGGTAGTCGTGCATGCGCGCGATAACGCAGGTACGGACAAGGAAGCCGAAATCGCAGCCACTGGGCCGCGCTTTGGCTTAATTGTTTCTAAAGCCGTCGGGAATGCAGTGGTTCGCCACCGCACCTCCCGACGGCTTCGCCATGTGTGCATGACTTTCATTCCCAAGCTGCCTGCCAGCGTGGATGTGGTCATTCGTGCACTGCCCGCTAGCGCCACTGCTAGCAGTGAGCAATTAGAAAAAGATCTTGCTAAAGCACTGCGCAAGCAATGGGATATCTAAATTCCCGCGGGGAGGAAATTCCCCCAGCCAGAGGATTGGCCACACCAATGGTCAAAGTGGTTCGTTTCTACCAAAAACATGTCTCTGGCCTTAAGATGGTATCGACCTGTCGGTTTGAACCGACATGCAGTGCTTATGCCCTTGAAGCGCTATCCAAACATGGCGCATTCAAGGGTACGGCGATGGCAATTGCCAGGGTCTGCAAATGTGGCCCCTGGCATCCGGGCGGATTTGATCCGGTTCCGGATACCAACAACAACTGAGGATTAAACACTCGTGCTTAATTTCATTTATTGGCCAATTTCGGCCGTTTTATGGTTCTGGCACTGGCTGCTTTCCCTCGTAATGGACCCATCCTGGGGCATTACGTGGATTCTGGCCATTGTGCTGCTGACCTGGACGCTTAAGGCGCTGATGGTCAAGCCGACTATCAGCCAGATTCGTTCCTCGCGCAAAATGCAGGAAATCCAGCCTAAGGTGCAGGAAATCCGTGCGAAGTACGGCAACGATCAGACCAAGGCTGCACAGGAAATGCAGAAGGTCTACAAGGAATCTGGCGTTCGTCCAATGGCCGGCTGCCTGCCGGTATTCGTGCAGATTCCAATGTTCGTTGGTTTGTTCCACGTACTGCGCTCCTTCGACCGCACCGTTGCAGTAGCCGGTGGCATTGGCCACCCCAGCGGCGATCCAATGTCCATTGAGGAAAACGCTAATACCGCAAACTACATCTTTAAGCCGGACTTGGTCCAGCAGTTCTTGGATGCCAAGATTTTCGATGTCCCGCTGGTCACCAATCTGCGCTTGAACTCGCCGATTGTGGAGGGCGTAACCACCAGCCAGGCCGCCGTAATCATCGTTCCGATGATCGCCATCATTGCGGTCATGACGCACTTCAACGCCCGCATGAGCCTAAACCGCCAGGAACAGCGCCGCGCCGCCGGTAAGACCCAAGCGCCACAGGGCCAGAATGCGGAAATGATGCAGCAGCAAATGGCCATGATGTCCAAGATGATGCTCTGGGTCATGCCAGCCATGTTGATCTTCTCCGGCTTCATCTGGCCAATCGGTTTGCTGTTCTACATGATGGCCAATACGGTCTGGACCTTCTTCCAAACCCGCATCGTCTATGCCAAGATGGACCGCGAGGAAGAAGAAGAGGAAGCCGCGAAGGCTGAGGCCAAGCGGACTTCCGCACCTAAGCCGGGTGCCCGCAAGAAGGACAACCGCACCAAGAAACAGCGCAAAAACAAATAAACACGGAGGAGAACCCCATCGTGTCCAAGATGGACCCGTCAGTAGTATTCGGCTCCCGCTTGCCCCTCGCGCAGGCTTACCATGATTCGCTCGCTACAGACGGGTCCACTCGTGGTTTTATAGGCCCCCGGGAGGTGCCGCGTTTGTGGGACAGGCACATTATTAACTGCGCCGTCGTCAAGCAGGCAATCCCCGAGGGCACCACGGTCATCGATGTAGGCTCGGGTGCCGGACTGCCTGGCATTCCGCTGGCCATTGCGCGCCCAGACCTGCGGATAACCCTGATTGAGCCGCTATTAAAGCGCTATAACTACCTCAACGAGGTGGTAGAAGAACTAGGGCTCGACAATGTGACGGTCCTGCGTGGCCGCGCTGAGGAAGGCCCGATTAAAAAAGCCGTGGCGGGGGCCGATGTGGTGACCTCGCGCGCCGTCGCGCCCTTGGGTAAGCTTGCGAAGTGGTCGCTGCCGCTAGTGCGCAAGGGGGGCGAGATGATCGCACTGAAGGGCTCTTCGGTACATGAGGAACTAGAACGCGATGCCGCTGACATCAAGAAGGCCGGCGGTGGAAAGGCCGAGGTCAGAACCATCGAGGGAACCACGATCATTCGTGTCCCGCGCGTGAACTAAAGTAGACGGCATGACTAATCCGCGCCTTATCACCATTGCTAACCAGAAAGGCGGCGTAGGCAAAACCACCTCCGCCGCCAACTTGGCCGCAGCGCTTGCCGCAGAGGGCAAGAAAGTGCTGGTGATCGATCTTGACCCGCAGGGAAATGCTTCCACGGCCATGGGTGCGGAACATAATTCCGGCACCGATTCCAGCTATGAGGTGCTCCTCGGGGACTGCAGTGCCGAGAAGGCTATGCAGCCTTCTTCGCACAACGAGAACCTTTTCTGCATCCCCGCCACCATTGATTTGGCTGGCGCGGAGATCGAAATGGTGTCCTTGGTACGCCGCGAATTTCGGCTTTATGACGCCCTGCATAACGGCTTCCTCGAGGAGCATGGCTTCGAATACGTTTTCATTGACTGCCCGCCATCGCTAGGTTTGCTTACCATCAATGCGATGACGTGCGCGGAAGAGGTCATCATCCCGATTCAATGCGAGTACTACGCCCTCGAGGGTGTGGGCCAGTTGCTGGGAAATATTTCCATGATCCGTGAACACCTCAACGAGGATCTGCATATCTCTGCCGTGCTGTTGACCATGTATGACGCCCGCACGCGCTTGGCAGAAGATGTGGCAGATAACGTTCGCGAGCAATTTGGTGCCGTGGTGTTGGGCAATGTTATCCCGCGCTCCGTGCGCGTTTCGGAGGCGCCGGGATACGGTACTACGGTTATTGATTACGCTCCTTCGTCCACCGGTGCCCGCGCCTACCTTGCGGCGGCGCGCGAGTTTAACCGGCGCGGCGATTATCGCCCGCACCCGACCACCGGGGCGATTGGCGTGAGCCCAGAGATTTACGCGGAATTGGAAGGATAGGAACTCATGGCAGAACAGAAGCAAGGTGGACTCGGCAAGGGTCTCGCCGCACTCATCCCATCCGGCCCTGATGCCCCTACCCGCAAGCCGCGGCTGGGAGATTCCGCGGCGGATATCATCTTGGGAAATGCCACCCCGCAGCCTGGCCGCAAGGGCGGCGACGGCAAGCGTGTAAAGGGCGCGCCCACCATTCAACAGGGTTCTGGCTCACAATCTTCGAAGAAGCGTCAGGCCACCCCGGCTCCCATCGGTGCGACCTACCGTGAGATTTCCATTGGGGATATCATCCCTAATCCGAAGCAGCCACGCACCGTCTTCGACGAGGATGAGCTGGGCGAGCTCGTTCACTCGATCCGCGAGTTTGGCCTCTTGCAGCCCATCGTTGTTCGCCCTTCCGAGGAGGGTGGCTTCGAGCTCATCATGGGTGAGCGCCGTTGGCGCGCTTCTTCCAAGGCGGGTCTGGCTACTATTCCAGCCATCGTGCGCGATACCAAGGATGACAACCTGCTGCGCGATGCCCTGCTGGAAAACATCCATCGCGTGCAGCTCAACCCTCTGGAAGAGGCACACGCCTACCAGCAGCTATTGGAAGAGTTTGGCGTTACCCAGAACGAGCTGGCGGACCGCATTGGCCGCTCGCGCCCACAGGTGACCAATATGCTGCGCCTGCTTAAGCTGCCGGTAGAGGTACAAAAACGTGTAGCCGCTGGTACCTTATCCGCCGGCCACGCGCGTGCGCTTCTATCTTTGGATGACACGGAGGCGATGGAATATATAGCCAACCGCATCATCGCGGAGGGCCTGTCTGTCCGCGCCACTGAGGAGGCAGTCACCCTTTATAAGCGCGATGGCAAGCCGGCCGAATCAAAAAAGAAGCAGTCGGCGCCACAGCCACAGTACTTTACCGATTCTGCCGAGCGCCTATCGGACCGCTTTGACACCAAAGTCACCGTGACCATGGGCAAACGCAAGGGCAAGATGATCGTGGAATTTGGTGATCAAGAAGATTTTGAGCGCATCATGGCACTAATGCAGCCAGGTGGATAACTTTCGAAAGATGGAAAGTTTAAACAAATGCTATTTTGCGGTCACTTAAAATATTCGATCTTTTAATCCCAAGGCAGGCTTTAGTAGCAGCACTGATTATTTAACTCCTAAAGTCAGGCTAATGGCTTTCTGAACTTTCGATTGACGTCTCCAGGTATTTAGATTTGATACGGACGTAGGATCCTAAAGGGGGGTTCTTGTGTCGTTCAATAGAATGTTGCTAACTTTGGGATGATGAATTATTTGCAATTATTGCATTGCTGCCGAATTTGCTTTATGTAGTTAACTACCTCTCTGTGAAGTTTTACAATTCACTTGCAAGGAAATCGGTACTCTTTGTCAAAGTGAAAAGTAGAAGAAGTAATTGGTACACCCCTGAATTGCACTTCTGATCTGCTCGGGTTGAAAGGCCGTCAGAGAGGGACGTTGGCGTTACTCTCCTATTCTGATTCAGAATCGTTCAATGACAGCTACAGCCTGTCAAGCAGAGCGTGTTCGACTCGGATCATTTGTCCGAAACTCCACGAATTGACCATGAAATAGTCACAGTGAAGATTATGGGAATCGGATGGCTCAGTTCTACCGTTGTTTAGGTTACTTACCAAAAATAAACGGACTTTTAGATTGTTCCGTTTCAAAATCAGGGCTAAGAGGGATACCTTTTCTTTCTTGGAGAAGCAAGATAGCAGTAAAACCTACGAGGCTTGCAGCTACTAGATAGATTGTAACCGCAACTGTTGTGCCTGTTGCATCTACTAAAGATGCAGCGATCATAGGTGCAAATGCGCCGCCGAGAATTGATCCAATGGCATAAGATATCGATACCCCTGATGCACGAACGGATGCAGGGTAGAGCTCAGCATACATGGCGGACTGGGCACCATAAGTTAGTCCTAGGCCTACAGTTAGAAAGATAAGCGCGACATAAAGAAGGCCCAGTGAAGCTGAGTTGACCAGTGGGAAGAGTATTCCAGCTCCAATTGCCTGTACGACAAATCCAATGAGATAAGTCCTTCGTCGACCGATATAGTCCGACACCCAGCCGGCGAATAGCGTGAATATTAACCAAGTTACGGCAGACAAAGTAACTGCGTTGAGCACATCACCGCGCTCAAAGGAAATGGGTCCTTCTGGGTTGGTGGCATAATTTTGAATGTAGCCTCCTGCTGTCATATAACCTACAGCTCCGTTGCCTGCAAATACCAGTGCGGCGACAAATACAAGAGGTAGATGCTGTTTGAAGAGAACTCCAATGGGATTCGGGCCTTCATGACTTTTGTTGCCCGCTATAACTTTGAAAACCGGCGATTCATCGACGCCGATTCTTACTACGTAGCCCACGATAACCAACACGAAGGAAAGTAAGAAGGGGACGCGCCAACCCCATTGAAAGAATGCATCTCCGGGCGCAATTCTATTCATAATGGATAAAATTCCCGAGGACATGAGAAGACCGATGGGAACTCCAATTTGGGGTCCGGCACCGTAAAGGCCACGCTTCTGGTTCGGAGCATGTTCAACCGCTAGCAATACCGCTGATCCCCACTCCCCTCCAGCGGATACGCCTTGAATAATGCGGAGAAAAATGAGCATAATGGGAGCCCATAGACCTACCGTTTCGTAAGTAGGTAAGAGGCCGATTAAAGTGGTTGCGCCCCCCATGGAGAAAAGTGTGACCATGAGGACGATTCGTCGACCGTAGCGATCTCCATAGTAGCCGGCTAAAAACGCACCGAGGGGCCGAAACAAAAACGATAGGCCCACAGAAGCGAAAGACACGATGCTGGCCAAACTTCCGGTTAAGGGAGAAAACATTACTTGGTTAAAAACGAGTCCGGCTACTGCAGCGTATAGAAAATAGTCGTACCATTCAATCGCCGTACCGATTGTGGTTGCAGCTACTACACGTCCCATTTCCTTGGGAGAGATCGCGGAGGGGCTCGAAGCATCCATCATGAAGATCCATTCAAATAGTAGAAATGAAGATTATCAGTAGATACTAATCGAATGATTCGCTTCGAACCAAGATTTGTGGGCAGATCTCGTTGACTTAGGACTGCTCAGCTTGAAGGAGTTCAGAAAATTTATAGGTACCTGTCACAACTGTATCCTGATCCATGAGATACATACGCTTTACCGCGATGACGATGGCCTCAGCAATATCGTCGCGGCGGGACGGATTGGTGAGGATCTTTATGTCTTCTGGGTTGGTGAGGTAGCCCAGCACGATCTGGATGACCGGCATTTGGGTCAGGCGAAGCAGATCCCAGGTGCGGCCGTGGTTGCCGCAGTCCAGCAGCTCGGTGCGTGCGACAATCTCACGCTGGATAAAGCCGGATAGGGTCTCACCAATAAGCGAGGAATTGCCGGATTCGGAACCGAAATAGAAGGTGGCAACACCATTGGCCTTCTCATTGGGGTAGGAATCACAAGCCAAAGAGATGACAATGTCCGCATCGAAGGCGTTGGCCAACTCCGCGCGGGACTTCACGTCCGCATCGGAGGTCCGAGGACGGGAGATGATGGTCTCCATGCCGGCGGCAATCATGCGTCCCTCGATGCGTTGGGTGAGGTCCCACAGGATCTCTTGCTCAGAAATATCACCAAAGCGTCCCTTGACCTGTTGGCCGGCGTCGCCGCCGCTCAAGGCGGGATCGATCACAACGCGCTTGCCCGCCAGTTTAGGGCCGGCGTTGCGCACGCGCTCGCGCTCTTGGATATTGTGCGCGGATCCGCCGGTGATACGGCGGCCAAGCAGACTGAGGGCGCGGATGGTGGCGGGACCGCATACACCATCTTCTTGCAAGCCACAGTTGTGTTGGTATTCCTTGAGCGCCGCGTAGGTATTGGTGCCAAAATGGCCGTCTACGCGCTGCTGGTAAAAGCCCAGCTCCTGCAGCTGTTGCTGGAGCTGCGAGATATCATCACCCACGAGCTCATTTGCGGGCTCGTAGGCAAGTACACGGCTGCCGAGCGTATACGAGGCCTGGCGCAGTTCGCGCAGGGTGAGATCATCGATCTCTCCCGTGGGCACGATGCCGCGCGATTGCTGGAAGGCCTTGAGGACCTCAGACAAATTGGCATCAAAGCTCTTGTCGCTCTCGGAGTACTTCTGCTTTTTCCACGCAGAAAGTTCCCCCTTGAAATCTGACAAGAGGCCGAGACGGGCCAAGGTGGCGCGAGCCTCAGCTACACGCACGCTTGTATCGCCGACTCGAAGAACGCGGTTCACGCCTTTTACCCCTTTCACAGCCCGTGTTTAGGGGCCGCATTTCAGAATTTCTACACGCTTAATCTAATAGGAATTAGATTAACAGTTAAAGTTGCTTTTTCACTTGCGCCACGATGTCATCTTTAGAACGCAGACCAACAAATTCGTCTACCTTCTCGCCGTGGTTGAAAATCAGCACGTTAGGGATGGACATGATCTGGAACATGGCACCTAGGTTGCGCTCTTCATCGACGTTGACTTTGGCGATGGTGACCTCGCCGTCTAGCTCCTCTGCTACCTCTTCCAAGATGGGGGATAGCTTCTTGCAGGGGCCGCACCATTCGGCCCAGAAGTCGACGACGACGGGCTTATCGGACTCGATGACGTCCTTGCGGAAGGTATCGGTGGTTACTTTCTTGACGTTGCTCATACTGATTTAACGGCTTTCTGCGAGGAAATGTTCCGCATCAATTGCCGCGCGGCAACCAGAGCCGGCCGCGGTAATTGCCTGCTGGTAGTGGTCATCCACCAAATCACCGCAGGCAAAAACGCCAGGCTGAGAGGTCTTGGTGGTGGGTTGTTCAACTACAACATAGCCATTGTCATTTAGCTCGACCTGACCACTGAGGAAGGAAGAGCGCGGATCATGGCCAATTGCTACGAACATGGCAGTCACGTCCAAGGTAGAGGTCTCGCCGTTGGTCACGTCCTTGAGCTTGAGACCGCCAACTTTGCCGTCGGCTTCAATGACCTCTTCGACGACCTTATTAGTCTCCCATTTAATCTTCTCATTGGCCTGGGCGCGCTCCAGCATGATTTTAGAGGCGCGGAAGCTCTCGGAGCGGTTCACAATGGTGACGGAGTCCGCGAACTTGGTGAGGAAGGTTGCTTCCTCCATGGCGGAGTCGCCGCCGCCGATAACCGCAATATTGTGGTCCTTGAAGAAGAAGCCATCGCACGTAGCGCAGGTAGAAACGCCGCGGCCGGTAAGTTCTTCCTCACCTGGTACGCCGAGGTGGCGCGGGGCGGCACCGGTGGCGAGGATGACGGCGCGGGCCTCGAAGAACTCGTCACCCACGTGCAGCTTTTTAATATCGCCTTCTAGTTCTATGGAGTCAACGACTTCCATGCGCAAATCCGCACCGAAGCGGATGGCCTGGGCGCGCATTTCCTCCATGAGCTCTGGGCCCATGATGCCTTTTTGGAAGCCGGGGTAGTTTTCTACCTCGGTAGTATTCATAAGCTCGCCGCCGTACTCGAAGCCCTCGAAGACAATCGGGTTGAGCTCGGCGCGTGCCGCATAAAGGGCGGCGGTATAACCGGCAGGGCCGGAACCTACGATGGCAACATCGTGGACGGTCATTGCTAACT
Source organism: Corynebacterium sp. KPL4072 (assembly GCF_037908395.1). NCBI lineage: Bacteria > Bacillati > Actinomycetota > Actinomycetes > Mycobacteriales > Corynebacteriaceae > Corynebacterium > Corynebacterium sp. KPL4072. The sequence goes on along the minus strand of NZ_JBBMGE010000005.1, from coordinate 75,622 downwards.
CCCTTAAATCAGAGTGTGGTTTCGCGTAACGCCCTGAGTCTACCCGCCACACTGCCAAACGTCGGTATTAGCAAACTCACCCAATGGCAGCGCGTAGGACTTCCCTCGCTCGGGCGCAGCGGGATTTAATGGTGCCGGGCTTTACTCCTTGGGCGGTGGCGACTTCACCGACGCGGAATCCTGCGACGTCGGTAAGCACCAGCGCTTCGCGTTGATCCTCGCGCAGCAACTGCATGGCTTCGCGCACCGCCAGCTGCTCCGCTAGGTTTTCGGAAGGATTATGCGCGAGCAGCGGGTTGCGATCGTCGTCGAAGTCCTCCGTATCTAATGAAGCATTTTCCCTATTCGAGCGATGGTTGAGGTAGTCATAGCCGGAATTCTTCACTAACCGGTGTAGCCAGGTCGATAGTGCGGATTCGCGGCGATAAGAGTGCAGGTTGCAGCTGGCGCGCAGGAAGGCTTCTTGGACCACATCTTGGGCATCGTGATCGTTTTTGGTGTAGCGCCGTGCCACGGTGGTCAGCCGCGTGCGGTGGCGTTCCACGATGGTGGAAAAGGCCTTATTATCCCCTTCAATGAAAGCATCAACTAATTCTTCGTCACTGCGGTCATGACTCAGCGTCATATGTAGATTCCCCCCGGATCAACAACTGTTAAACACAGTGTGACCCGAGGGGAAGCAGAGCGCGAGCGCTGGACAGTACAGTCTATTGACCAGCCCGCACGCGTAGGGTGCGCCGCAAGTTATCGCGACACTCGAGCAGCACGCGGCGCAGCGCTCCTGGCAGCTCACGGTGCAGCAGACGGGTGGTGGCGGCGTCGGCCATGGGCAGCTGTGGATAAAAGCCGCGGATGAGGCGGTTGGCAATCTCAATCGGGTGCGCGGCCCAGATCTCTTCCACGCGGGAGAAGAATTCCTCCGCAAAGGCCTCCTGCAGTGCAGCTGAACGCGGAGCATTGAATCCGGCGACCAGCGCGTCTACCTCGGCATTGGAGTAGGCACCCGGCGTGAGCGCCCTATCGAACGCGGCACGCTTGGTCTCCGGCGTGGGGAAAGCGTGGCTGGCGCCGAGGAATTCCGTAGCGCCGGTCAGCGTATTATCGCGCTGTTTTTCTTTCTCCAACTCGTCTAGTTCTACGGCATTTCGGGCGGCGAGTGCGCGCAGGATGGACCAGCGGATTTCGGGGTCCAAGCGAAGGCCGGCAATGTCACCGGAGAGCAGGGCCTTAAGGCGCGCGGTGCCTGATTCCTCCGGCGTTGCGGCGAGTGCGCGGATGGCGGCGCGAGCGAGTACAAGCTGGGCGTCCGAGGCTGGTTCGGCCTCGTCCAGATGGCCCCAGATTGCCTCGGCATAGTCGGTGCGGACCTGCTCGCGGTCGGCTTCCGAAACATAGTGGGCAATCGCAAAATTGGCATTTGCGCAGGCAGTAGCCAGCAGCGTCGTGTTGGTCTCGTAGGCTTCGTGCTTGACGACGACCCCCACATAATCAATCGCCGACATTTCCCCATCGCGGGTGAGGTTCCATAGTGCGGTCCAGATGATAGCGCGGGTGAGATCATCTTCGATTTCGGTCAGGCGGTTCCCTGCCGTTTCTAGGGAGGTGTCGTCGAAGCGGATCTTGGCGTAGGTATGGTCGGCGTCGTTAAGCAGCAGCAATGCTGGGGCCGGAAGGCCGGCCGCCTCATCGATGATGGTGCGGGTGGTGTCATCGCCGACGGGGAGATCGATGTCGATCTCGCGATACTTGTGTAAGTCGGCATCAAAAAGCGAGGCGGTCAGGCGGTGTGGCCGGCAGACGTCCTCGGCTTCTGCAAGGATGGCCAGCTCCGCAATCTTCTCGCCTTCGGTGTGCAGCTCCGGGGTGAGCGTATCTGGACCCCACGTGCGCAGCCAGGCTTGCGACCAAGCATCAAGATCGCGGTCTGTGTGCTTTTTTAGCGCCTTCAGGAGGTCATCAAAGGTGGCGGCGGCAAAGGCGTGCTCCTGGAAGTAGTCGCGCGCCCCAGCGTAGAAATTATCGCGACCGACATAGTGCACCAGTTGCTTGAGCACCGCCGCGCCCTTGGCATAGGTGATGCCGTCGAAATTCTGGCGCGCGGCATCCACATCTGGGATTTCCGCCTTGATTGGGTGCGTGGTGGGCAGCTGATCCTGCAGGTAGGCCCAATTCTTGCGGGCACCGGCAAAGTTAGCCCAGGCCTCGCTGTACTCGGTGCCGTGCACAGAAGAATCCGCGCCCATGAACTCTGCGAAAGACTCCTTGAGCCATAGGTCATCCCACCACTGTGGCGTAACCAAGTCGCCGAACCACATATGGGACATCTCGTGCAGGATGGTATTCGCGCGGCCGGCATGCTGCGCGCGGGTGGCGTGGGAGCGGAAAATGTAGTTCTCCGTGAAGGTGACGAGACCAGGGTTTTCCATCGCGCCGAGGTTGTATTCGGGCACAAAGATGGAATCGTACTTGCCCCACGGGTAGGGGTAGCCAAAGTTCTGGTGGAAAAAGTCCATACCCTGGGCAGTAAGGTCCAAGATTTCCTCGTCGAAGTACTCAAACATGGACGCGCGCGCAAAGGCGCGCAACTGTGCCGAGTGGCTGCCATCCGGGGCGGTCCACGTGCGCTCTTGATACTGATAAGGGCCTGCCGCAAAAGAAGTCAGGTAGGTCGACAGCGGCGGTGTCGGCGTGAAGGTGACAGTGGCGAGATTGCCATCCTCATTGCGCTCGACTTCTGGTTGGTTAGAGAGGATCTGCCACTGCTTTGGTGCGGTCATGCGCACGTGGAAGACGGCCTTGAGATCCGGCTGCTCGAGGCAGGGGAAGATGCGGCGAGCATCGGAAGGCTCGAGGTGTGAGTACAGGTAGGTCGCGTTATCGGCCTGATCGTGCATGCGGTGCAGGCCCTGGCCGGTGCGCGAATAGCGGGAGTGACTGATGACCTCGATGGTCAGCTCCTCCCCTACCGGCACGCCGTGTAGCCGGATGATGCTGCCATCAAAGTCCACCTCCTGCGGGGTGCCATTGACCTTTAGCTCAGCGACCGATTCTCCCAGGTAATCCAGGAAGAGCTCGGGCTCATTGCTGGTCAGCTCGAGGCGGGTAGTCACGCGGTAGGTGGGGCTATCGAGTACCTCCGAGAGATCGAGGTGGAGGTGATAGGCGCGCAGGTCCACCGCTGCTGCGCGTTCTTGGAGCAACTCGTGCTGCGTCTTATTTTGTGGTGCAGTCATACTTAGGAACTATAGTTACCTCCGTCACGTAGGGTGCGGGGTTGGGGTCCTAAGTTCCGCTGCCTTCTAGGAGCAAAATACCCAGCGGTTATCGGGACCTCGCTGTGGACCTGTTGGATCAGTTTTGCCTATCCCACACTCTGCAAGTGGCGCAAGATGTCAGTGACCATCAGCAAGCGTTACACCACACTAAAGGACACAACCACTGCGCTGTCACTCTTTTGCCTATTTGGTATTTACAGTCCCTTTATTTTTAGCTGACCGATTTTAGTAATCTAACCAAGAACAAGACTAGGAAAATAATCCCGCAGGCTGTAGCGGCAATGAACATTTGTTGAGCTTGCTCGAGCAGCCGTGTTGCCTCGTCCAATGCATCTCCAGTGTGAATATAGGTCAGTGCATTGTGGGTTGCATTAAATCCGATGGCGAATCCTACACAAGTTATTAGCAACGCTGTCAGCTCGAGTAGCTGAAGAAGTAATTTCATCTGTTTAACCTATGTGGTGGCACTGCTCACCCCGGAACTTACCAGCGATGTACAAGCGCGCACATTGCTGCGAACCTGATTTTACATAAACATTATGTGGTCCATTGTCGGCCACGGCTCCAAAACCGCAACCTGTGTGGGTTTTGCCGACAAAAGTACGGTGGATTTGTGCCCCGTTGCGATTTTGATAGTCGACTCGCCAGTTGCAAACAGTTGAAGGGACTCGATACTGCACTCCTTCATTTTCAATATGGTTCCGAGAGCCGATTATCCTGTGCTGCAATTCTCCTGTGGTGACTTTGAAATTGTTTCCTTTATAGGTGAAGCCAAACCCGTTGATTGGTTGATATCCAGAGGCGCTGAGGGGTTGAATTGCTTTCCCAGGGGTGCTGTTTTCTTTCGGCACATAGTTATACGCTGTAGGGTCAGCACTTTGGGCTTCGCCTCCCTCAATAACCTGGTAAGAGGTCTTTTCTTTAGGAGGAGCAGCTTTTACATCGGTGGCATCGGCTTCCCCTACTGATGTAACAGCAGATACAGCAACCAGCACGGAAACCATTAAGAATTTTTTAATCATATGAAAACTATGTCACTGCTTCTTGTGCTCCGCAACTTCTGCAGCATGGTTTGTGTCACACTTGAGCATCATCTGAGACGGCCCACTTCTCGCCCTAGTGGGGTTGCCTGCAAATCGTGGACACGTTGTAGGGCTACCTAGTGGTTGGGCGGCTATTTCTTTTTTGCTGGTGGTTAGACCAATCTGCTTCTCGAGGTCGACGAGGCTGACCATCCCGAGTGTGGAGTGCCGGCGGTCTGGTCCGGTCGCTGAACGCTGAATTGCGTAAAACCACCCGTAACAGGGGGCAACTCCCGAACGACACTGAGGCGCTGAAAGTGCTGTGGCTAATGATCTCCAACATCGAAGACAAGCGCGCTGTCCAGCGAGCGGAGAAGGCGAAGCACAACATTGAATGCAACAGCTTTATTGAAGGGATGAATGCCACCGGGTGGAAATAATCCATCAACCAACTAGCCGTCGCTTGCCCCGACCGATTCGCGGACCACTTATAAACCAAACCCCGCACACAAACAACTTGACACGCTCACAACGAGCGACTTGCTCAGCACGGGATTGCCGCTTCCACTGGGACGGTTGGTGGCTTCTATGACAATGCTCTGGCTGAAAACGTTAACGGCTCCTACAAGAACGAGCTGATCCATACCCGAAGGTGGGATGACGTTGTCGAGGTAGAAATCGCGACGTTCGAGTGGGTGTCATGGTGGAACGAGACAAGGCTCCACCAAAGATTGAGATACCGAACCCCGGTCGAGGTGGAAACCGAATTTTGGAAGCAGAACCCGCCACAGGCAATAATAGAAATCAAGGCAAATGCCTAGGAACAAAACTCGGGGCACTTCACCTGGGTATGCATTAAAAGCATATTCAATAAGGTTTTCTTCATTGTTTCCCGAAAGTGCCACTTTGGTTGCCCCTGCCACAGACGGGGTGCCAGCCTGCGCTGCGCTTAGTGCAAGTTGGTGAAGATGGATGCCTCCGACCTATCAATCCATGCTTGGCGTCTTCAAACCCTTATGGCGTGAAACTGCGCGCGGAGGTGGGCACTCTCGTCTCAGCACGCAAGATTTGCGAAAGAACCTAGTTGCCGCCTCAGGTGCACAGTATGGTGGGCCTCACGACTAGATCTAAAGACGTGCAAGAAATTAATCGTCCGGAAAAATCAATAACCTCGGCGATTTACTCCTACTTTCGTAGTGCAGGGATCGTTCCGAGGCTTTCAAGATAGAGATTAGCATTTCCATAATGAGTAATCCAAGATCGACCCCCGTACCGCTATCGCAATGGTTTTCATCCGCGCGGATGAGCCGGTACGCCGATCACCCCGCACCAGAAGCGCTATATCTTTGGAATACTCACCTCACGAAGACCTATCTCGCCGACATTGAGCATGTTGAAGTACTTCTTCGAAACTGCATTCACAATGCCCTAACCAGAAGGTACGGTGACCGATGGTTTGATGACGATCGAATACCCTTCAACGTTGCAGCAAAGAAGAATATCCGCAAAGCGAAAAGACGAGCTGGAGGAGAAGGGGCCCTACCGGGAAAAATCATTGCTGAACTCAGCTTCGACTTCTGGCGTTACCTTTTAAGTAACCACTATCAAGCAAGCATCTGGCCTCAGGTAAAGAGGGCGTTGAAGAAACCCCCTGATAGCAGACAGCAGTTCGAAGAGCTTGTAGTCATTGTTTATGAAATGAGAAATAGGTGCTCTCACCACGAATCAATCGTTCAACAGCGCGATAGAGCCCGTGAAGTCGCACATCTCGACTCCGTTGATAACGCTATCCAAGAAATAGCGGGTTTCATTGATCCTCATGCAGCAACATGGATCAAGAACAATTCCAGAGTCTCCGCTTTACTAGCACAGCGCCCTTAGGCCCATATCGCAGTGCAAAGTGGGAAACTGAAACCGTCATCATAGTTGGTGTGCATTCTAACTATTTTCCGTTGAATCATGCCGCCGCCTCGTTCGCTAACATCCAAGGATTACTTTTCGCTAGGCAAGGAACGACGTTTCAAGAAAGTCCTCAAGACTCCAATAGTCAGGATCGAACCAAGCAACGCCCTCGTCGACTTCGATTGTGACTAAGTGGTCAGGCAATAAGATGAGGAAATTATTTGTCTCGGTGCGGATTCCTTGGCGTTGTAGCTCTTGTGCGACTCGTTCAGTGCTCTTCTGTGCGGTCTCGGCGGGGCGACGATTAAGGTCAACGCCATAGAAAGTATCCGCGATTGGTACCTCCATGTACTTCATTTCAACGGTGACGCACTTGCCATCCTCCACGCAGCACAACATTTTCCATGAAAATTACTTTTTATGTCTTCATGTTCACGCTGAAATGCCTTCCCAAGGGTAAGGAGTGGCTGTACCGCTATATCGGAAGACGACGAAAAAGCCCGCAGCCAGAAGGTGGCTGCGGGCTTGGGGAAGCTTAATGCTTCTAGTGTGTTTGGAGTTACGGGTCTACTGCTTGATAGCGGAGACCTCGAGCTCAATTTTGATCTCCTCGGAGACCAGTACGCCGCCGGTCTTCAGCGGAGCGTTGAAGTCGATGCCGAAGTCCTTGCGGTTGATCTTGGTGGTTGCCTCGAAGCCCAGGCGGGTAATGCCAAATGGGTCCTCAGCGGTAGCAACATCTTCTACATCGAGGTCGACGGACTTGGTGGTGTCCTTGATGGTGAGGTCACCGGTTACGGTGCCGTTGCCATTCTCATCAACGTTGAGGTTGGTGGCCTTGAAGGTGATCTCCGGGTACTGCTCTACTGCGAAGAAGTCCTCGTTCTTTACGTGTGCATCGCGGTCATCGTTGCCGGTGGTGATGGAAGCGGTGCGGATGGTTGCCTCAGCAGCGGACTCGGCGATGTTCTCGGCCACGGTAATGGTGCCCTCAAAATCGGCGAAGTTGCCACGGACCTTGGTGACCATTGCGTGCTTGGCGACGAATCCGATAACGGTGTGGGCTGGGTCTAGTGCGTAGGTACCTGCTGCGAGGGACATAGTGAATACTCCTAAGATTGTTGCTTGCGTTACACCCCACAGTGTACGCACTACTCCTAAATAGTCAACACTTGAAGTAAAAAAGTTTAGAAATCGCAGCGCATGGAGTTTTGTATTGAGGAAAAATGAAAATTAAGGCCGAACTGAAGGCGATTTTCTTCAGTTCGGCCGTTATTTCATGGACCGCAATGTGGGTTCACGTATCCGAAGTTTTCCTAGGGCTGTCCAACGAGCCCAATGTCTGCGATGGTTGCCTTATTGGACTTGGGTAGCTCGGTGATCATGAGCAGCAGCCCGTCGAATTGCTCGGGGGTTTTCTCCAGCTCGATGTCTTCCTTGCCGTTTTTGAACTTGCCTCTTGCCAGTTGGTACAGAGAGCCGGCCTGTGGGTTTTCTGGGTTGAAGCGGTCACGATTAACGCCATAGACGGCATATTTCGCCCCAGTCGAATTGGATTGCACCACCGGCAAGACTGCGAAGTGCGTTGGCGAATCCACAGTGACGAGGATGCCGGTGTCCTCCTCTTCGGTGGACCAGGTGGTGGCCGTTTTGCCGTCGATAAGCGCAGCGTCGTCCTTGTTATCAGGGACGGTAATCGCAGAGGAAGGCTGGAGACGCACCGGCGGGGTATCCGGAATATCGGTGCTGCCGTGGATGGTTTCGCTGACCGGGTTAGGCGCCTCCACATTGCTGAGCAAGGACATGATCCAGGTGGTCAATGCAGCCATTGCCACGACGAAGATGGTGGCGAAGATACCGATGACGATGACGCCGGAACCGGAATAACCGCGGCCGCCGAAGCCGGGTTCTTGGGCCGGGTCATCCTCTTGGGCCGGTTCCTCTTCCGCCTTTACCGGCAAGGCCTCGGGTGCTTCCTCTGGCTCCTCCGGTGCGAAGTCATGCAGGCGCTGGGCGATACCGGCCAAGGTCAGCGCCTTTGCCTCCTGCAGCTGTTCCATCTTTTCCTCGCGGCTGTCCTCATCAGCACTATCGAGGGCAAAGTGCGCGTCCTCGACGCGCTGAGCGGCCTCGTCGGCCGAGAGGTTGGCATCTTCAGAAATATCGCGCAGCTTCTTCGGCGAAGGCTCCGTGGACTCCACGAGCAGCTCTAGGGCGGAGCTGAGAGCCTCGCGGTCGGTGGCGGCGGAGGTGCCATCCAGTACGGCGGGGAAGGCCACCTTGACTACACCGTCGGTAGAGACGCGGAAGCGGTCGCGGTGTTCCACGCCGAGGATGAGGCCGGCATCGTGGGCAGCGGCGGCGTCAGCAAATAGCGGCGCAGTAGCACGAGCCACAGAATGGGGGTCGAGGTTATCGGCCTCAGACACCTGCTTGAGGGAGGTGCCCTCGAACCAATCCGCCACCACCAGGCAGCCCGTGCGGTAAGACAGAACTTGGATATTATCCGCCACGGTATCGAGCTCCAGCTCGGCAAGGCGGCGGGTATTGCGCGAAATCTCAGCGGAGCGGCGGGCGGCAACTCCCGGAGTCGATGGCGCAATCGGCGCCAGGCTATTGGTATCGACGAACGTCAACGCGACTAGGCGGCCGGTGGACTGCTCGCGTGCTTGCCAGAACTGTGCACCGGTGACCGCACCGTGATCTTGGAGCAAGCGGAAGCGACCATCCGATACCGGGGCGCCCGGCACGAGGCGTGGGCCGCGGACGATACCGGCGGACATTGGTGGCGGTACCAGGGTGGCGTTGAAGGCGTCCTGGGTGAATACCGGCCGGATTTCCGGCACGTCGGGCTCCTCCAGCTCGATAGCCTTGGAGGAATCGACCTTGATGAAGCGGGACATGCCCGGGATGCGCTGCAAGGCGCGGGCCAGGTTCTGGACCTCCGGCAAGGAGGACTTAGAGAGCACCAGGCCGGTGGCGATGAGGAAGATGACTCCAAGCACCGCGACCTTGATCAGCGAGACGATGGAGGGCAAATTCTCTGGAAGGAGGAAATTCACGCCCCAGTACAGCACCCAGGAGACAACCAAGCCTACGAGACCGGCACCAGAAGCCCACAGCACGGTCTGCGTGACGGCTTTGCCGCCGAGGCTGCCGAGCTTGCGCTTGAGCAAGAAGCCACCGATGACCGCACCGGAGACGAAGCCAAAGCCATTGGCCGTACCGAGCAAAATCACCACGCGGTCCGGGTTGGACGTCATCAACGGGGCCAAAAGCGTAAGGACGATCTTGGTCAGTGTGATGCCGGCGATGATGAAGGTCGGCGTCCAGGCTTCCTCGCGGGCATAGAACACGCGCAGGTGCAGTAGCACCAAGGCATACGGGATGAGTGTGAAGGCGGAGAAGCTGATGGTCAGGCCAAGCTGCTCGGCGCTCTCGGCGCCGTAGGCACCGTATTGGAAGAGGGCCCGGGCGATTGGTACACCAAAGCCGGTCATGAAAATGACGATGGGGATAAGCGCGATGAAGGTCAGTTTTGAGCCCAAGGTCAGATCGCGGACTACGGCATCAACATCGCCGTCGGCGGCATTGCGGGACAGGCGCGGCATGATGGCCGTCAGCAGCGTCACGCCGATTACGCCATAGGGCACCTGCAGCATGAGCCAGGCATTCTGATAGACCAGCGGGGCGCCGGCATCCGCATAGGCGGCTACGCGGGAGGTGATCACATAGCCCAGCTGGGAGATAGCCACATAGGTAATGATGGCCAGAGCCATGCCACCGAATTGCTTGATGCGGGCATCCAAGCCCCACTTGGGGCGCAGGTTAATGCCGGCCTTTTTGAGGTACGGCAACAAGATGAGGCATTGCACCATCACCGCCGTGGTGGTGCCCAAGCCCAATAGCATGACGTGGGGATCGGCCACCGGGGTGGGCTCGTGCGGGTCGAGCTGGCCGGGCAGGAAGCGATAAGCTAGCAGCACGCTAATGGAGATGACGTTATTGACTACCGGCGCCCACGCACCTGGACCAAAGATATTCTTAGTATTAAGAACGGCCTGGAAGAGGGCGAAGAGGCCGTAGAAGAGGATCTGCGGCAGCAATAAGAAGGCCAAGGAGGTTGCCTGCACGGCATTGGCCTTGGAATCTTCCGGCAGCATCATCCTCGTTAAGAAGGGTGCGAGCACCACGGAGGCGATGGTGACTATGCCCAGGATGGAAAAGGCCAGGGTAAATAGCCGCCGGACAAAGGTCTCGCCTCGGTCCGTGTCTTCTTTTTCGGCGCGTACGAGAACGGGCACGACCAGAGAGGTCAGCACGGCACCCAATACGATCTCGGTGACGAGGTTGGGGATCTGGTTGGCGCTACTAAACGCGGTGCCCACCGTGGCACCGAGAGTGGCGCCGATGAGCATCTGGCGCAGGAAGCCGGTGACGCGGGATAGCAGCGTCGCGATGGCCATCGTGCCCGTCGCGCGGATGACGTCCTGATTGGATGATTCGTTTTCCGCGTTGCGTCCGGTGAGCGCGGACTTGTCCTCCTCGGGAGGAACGGTGGTGTCCTGCACCGCGGGCGTGGGGCGCTTTTCTGGCACCGGAGCGGGAGGAGAGGCGCGGACGATTCGGCCGCGGGCACCCGCTGGGGCGGGGTGCTCTGCCGGCACGGCGGCATCCTTCGGGTCAACTACACCCGCAGGTGACTTCTCCACGTGTTCGGCCTCGCGGCCAGTTTTATCAGTCATAGAGGATACAACTTCAACTTACTTTTTAAGCCTTTGTGATTTTTTGCGCCGATGGCGGCCTAGCCGGAAGAGAGTGGCGAGGACCAGCGCAAGAGCGCCGGCTATGCCGACGCCATACACGCTTACGATACCGGCACGCGTTTGCACAGCGATACTGATCGGCTCCGAGATGGTTTGCTTTTCTGGGGTGGCAAGCCACAGGCCAATGTCTGTGCGATCGACGTCCTTAGGCATATCGGCGGTCATGGATACAGTAATAGAGCCCTTGGCCGGAATACGGACACTCTTGGGCGTGTTGAGGCGCGCGCCATCGGGGGCATCGTATTGCAGCTTGGCCTCCACCGGTAGCGGAAGCCCATTTTCTGCCACGATGAGCAGCGGCGATGACTCGGATACGCGGGTATAAACATTGCCCGGTGGGATAAGCGCCACAGAAGATCGCAGATCGCGCAAAGTATTCGAATGCACATCCATCGTGTGGGTGAACCTTCGCCGCGCTTCAGCATTGCTGCCCAAGCTATCGCGGTTGGTCAGCGAAAGCGCGGCCAGCAAATCCCGGCGCAAAGGCAGGACGAATTCATAGGGAGTCAGTGCGATATCTGGATCATCGACCATGATATTCATCAGCTCATCGGTATAGCGGGCCTGCTGCTCCACGCGGACGATATCGGATTCGGCGAAGGCGGCGGGATCACTAAAGGGGCTGCCAGGCAGTGACCCCGGAACGGCGGTTTCCTGCTTGAGGCTGCCGACGGTACGCGCATGGGACTGGCCCGAATCGATGAGCGCTTGGGCGGAGTCAAGCGCGTATTCGGCGGCGCTGGGATCCAAGTAATTGGGCAAACGCGCCACGGTGTCATCGCTAGCGGCCAAACTCAACGCGGCGCCGCCGGTGATGGCGCGGGAAAGTTCGGAATCGAGCGAGTAATCGTAGCGTAGCTCCGGGTTGGAATAGCCCACCGTCTGTGGCTTGGAGCCGGTTTGGGCTAAAAGGGCGCCCAGGGAGGCGTCGAAAGTCACGGCGTGGCCAGGCCACGAAGTATTATCAGCCACCAGTGCGGGCAGGGGCAGTTGTTGATCCACATAGCCGGAGCCAACCGCGAGGACAGAGGTTGCTGGCTTGGTGCCGAGGATTCGCTCGATGGTGTGGTTGCCGCGCTGCAGCCCCTCGTAGGTAAGGAAGGGATTATTCGCCTTGGCCACGGATGAGGCATTAGCGTTTGCCCACGGCATAGACATAAAGCAATCGAGTTCACGCAGGCGCTTGAGCCAGCGGGCGGCATCCTCTTTGCCAGTGCCGGGTTCGAGGTGCACATCGTCGTTGTTATTGAACCACGAATCACGCAGGCGCTTAGGACGCTCCGCCTGAGCCGGGCGGGACGAACCTACCTTATAGCCCTCCGCCATGCGGTTGACCGTGTCCAAGAGTGCGGGATCGATGGCTACGCAGCCTGCCCCGCGCAGATCGTGGTCCGCATAGGTGCTCACCAAGCGATCGAGCCGGCCGCCCTCAGCCAGCTCGGTGGCTAGCTCATCGGAGGCGAGAATAAGGTCTTCTCCCCCAGCGCCGCCTGGTACCGAGTCGATATCGGCGCTGATGGGATAGACCACGGTGAGATCGTGGGGTTTGGGCTCCGAGGGGGCATCGCCAAGCGCCTGTTTCTTTCCCTGCACTTGGCCTATTAGGCGTTCTTCCGCAAAGCTGACCGCTTCGCCGCCGACAGTGCCGGTGAGGGTAAATAGCAGCGGATAGGCGCCGGCGTCTTCGATGGCTAGGGTCTGCTCGCCGTGTAAGGAGGTGGGAACCTTGAAGGTAACCTCTCGGGTTTCGCCCGGTTGCAGGGGCGCGGTGGTGGTGCTGGGGCCGTAATACGGGAATTCGCCGGTGGCCAGCTGCGTGCGGGCCTGTGCAGTACTCTCCACGGCATCGCCACGGCGGCTGGTCAACTGGAGGTCTTCCATGGCCTCATCGGTGGGATTGTGTACCTGGAAGGTAAGTTTCAGTTCCTTGCCCACGGTGAAGGGTTCGGCCGCGATGAGATCGAGAGTGGCCCGCTCTGGTCCGCGCGCGCCCAACCATGCTTGGATATCCTGCTGTTTTCCCGCAGCCGAATCCATCTGCGCGGCGGCCTCTGGCAGCGGCAGGCACAATCCCCACCCCGCTACCGCCAGGCAGCCGCCCACGGCGGCCCAAGACTTCAGGCGTTGGCGCATTACCGTGGGGTCACTTTCCCCGCGGCGGCTTCCTTTCGTGCGAGATCGGGAAGGAGATCATGCGCGATGCGCGCCAATTTGCGCTCGTCGGCGTAGGCCAAATGCTCGATGAGTTCAGAGACGGGAATCCATGAGACCTCGGTGACCTCCGGATCCTCATCGTTCATGATGCCGTCTACAAAGCGCAGCAAGTGATGGTGCACTGTCTTATGGATACGCACCCCATCAGAGACGAACCAATAATCAATCATGCCGAGGTCTGCAAAAACCTCACCGGAAATGCCGGTTTCCTCCCATACCTCGCGCTCAGCGGTGACTTCTTTGGCTTCGCCATTTTCTACGTGGCCTTTAGGCATGGACCACAGCAGGCGTCCGCGACGGTCGAGGCGGCCGATGAGTGCCACATAAAGCCGGGAAAGATCTACCTGGCCAGTGGCATCGACACACTCCGCCAAACCAGAGACAACAAGGCCGCCGGCGGAGGTTTCATCGCGGGTTTCCATGGCCGTGGATTGGCCATTGCCACCGCGGTAGGGCCTGCGCTGCTGAGTGCTGCGGCGCGCGCGATTATCCGGCCGGCGGCGCCGCCTGCGCCGGGACCGGTTACGGTTGCGGCCGCCTCCCTTAGAGGGGCCCTGTTCTTGGTTAGTCATCCCTGCCAATCGTAGTAGACTCTCACCCGTGAATTTTCAGGACACTCAGCTAATTGGCGTTCTTGCCCGCGCGGAATCCACCGTCTCCTCCCTCAGTGACCTGCTGGGCGGTTTGGTGGAGAAATTTGCCGCCCGTGGTTATTCGCTCTACCTTGTGGGCGGCTCTGTGCGCGATGCGCTTTTGGGCCGCTTGGGAAATGACCTGGACTTTACCACTCCGGCCCGCCCGGACGTGGTTAAAGAGATCTTGGATGAGTGGGCTGAGACCGTGTGGGATACCGGCATCGACTTCGGTACCGTCTCCGCGGCCTATAAGGGTCAGCAGATTGAGATCACCACCTTCCGTTCCGATTCTTATGATGGCCAGTCCCGCAACCCTGAGGTGGTCTATGGTGACACCTTGGAAGGTGACCTAGTGCGGCGTGACTTTAAGGTCAATGCGATGGCCATCGAGCTGCTTGCCGACGCCTCTTTTACCTTCCACGATCCCCTCCACGGCCTCCAGGATGTGGCCGACCGGGTGCTCGATACCCCGGACAAGCCGGAAATCTCCTTCCACGATGATCCGCTCCGCATGCTGCGGGCGGCGCGTTTTGCGTCCCAGCTGGAATTTCGCGTGGCCGATCGGGTGGTAGATGCCATGCGGGATATGGCCGGCGAGATCCAGCGCATCACCGTAGAGCGCGTACAGGTGGAGCTGGATAAGCTTATCTGCGGCACTGCACCGTGGGACGGCATTGACCTGCTGGTTTCCACCGGAATTGCGGACTATATCTTTCCGGAGATCCCCGCACTGCGTATGACCGCGGATGAACACGCGCAGCACAAGGACGTTTATGCTCACTCGCTGAAGGTGCTAAGTCAGGCCATGGACCAAGAAGAAGATGGCCCAGACCTTGTCCTGCGCTGGGCGGCGCTTCTACACGATATTGGCAAACCGGATACCTTTGATAACACCGATGGCAAGGTCTCCTTTCACCACCACGAGGTGGTGGGCGCCAAGCTTGCCCGCAAGCGCCTGCGCAAGTTGAAGTACCCCAAGGCCACCACGGAGGCCATCGGCCAGCTGGTGTACCTGCACATGCGCTTCCACGGGTTCGGGGAAAATCAGTGGACCGATTCTGCCGTGCGCCGCTATGTTACTGACGCCGGCGACCTCCTCCCCCGTCTGCATAAGCTGGTGCGCGCCGATTGCACGACCCGCAATGCTAAAAAGGCCCGTCGACTCCAGCGCACCTATGATCAGCTTGAGGAGCGCATCGAAGAGATCGGCCGCAAGGAGGACCTGGCTCGCGTGCGCCCGGACCTTGACGGCAATGAGATCATGGAAATCCTCGGCCTTAAGCCCGGGCCAGAGGTAGGCCAGGCATGGTCTTATCTCAAGGAACTGCGCCTAGAGCACGGCCCCCTCGAGCGCGAGGAAGCGATTGCGAAGTTGCGCGAGTGGTGGGATTCTAAACAGTGATGTTTGCCGATAGATTATTTAACGCCCTCGAGCGCAATGACCCCGCTCCCGGCCAGCTTCTCATCGCTGCTCCGGGCATGCTTTCGCCGGAATTCGCCCGCTCCGTCATCCTCGTCATTGAGCACAATGACATGATGACCTTTGGCGTGGATCTGACTAAGCGCTCCGAGGTAGCTATTTTCAATGTGCTGCCGGAATGGCTTCCCGTGGTGGCTAAACCGCAGGCGCTGTATATCGGCGGTCCGCTCAACCAACAATCCGTTGTTGGCCTCGCCCAGACTAAACAGGGCGTCGATCCGGACAAACAAGATCGGCTCACCCGCCTCGCACCGCGCCTGGCACATGTGGATCTGCGCGCGGACCCAGAAGAGATCGAGCCACTAGTTTCTGGCATGCGCATGTTTGCCGGCTATGCCGAATGGGGGCCGGGCCAGCTGGAGGAGGAAATCGAGGCCGGCGAATGGTTCGTCTCTCCGGCCCTTGCCCAAGACGTTATTACTCCAGGCCCAGCCGACCTCTGGGCCGATGTTATGAAACGTCAGCCCATGCCGTTGCCTCTCTATTCCACATATCCAGTCAACGTGGAAGACAATTAATTCCTATCGCGCTGCAGGCAATGGGCTAGACTAGCCCGCATGCGCGCGGATATTTCTCAAGGATTAAGAGATACCTGGGCCGCCGCGATCGGCCTTATTCCCCTCGGCCTAGCCTTCGGCCTACTCATGGTCCAATCCGGTTTCAGCTGGTGGTGGACGCCGATTTTCTCCCTCGTCATCTACGCCGGCTCTATGGAATTCTTGGCCATTTCCATGGTTACTGGTGGGGCTTCCGCCTTTGCTTCGTTGGTTACCGGATTCATGGTGAACTTCCGCCATATTTTCTATGGCCTCACCTTTCCCCGGCACCGCATTCATTCACGGGTGGGCCGGGCTTATTCCACATATGCGCTTACCGACGAAACCTATGCCATCGTCTCCTCCCTCCCCGCCGAGGAGCGCCCGAGTGGGAACCGAATACTCACCATCCAAATCTTTTGTCAGGTCTTGTGGGTAGGCGGCGGCATCGTCGGTGCCCTCGCCGGCCGAGTGATTCCCTCTTCCGTGCAGGGAATGGAATTCGCTCTGGTTGCCCTTTTTGTCGTGCTTGCAATGGATTCCTTCCGCAATAACCAGGACTTTGCATTGCCGTTAAGTGCTGTGGTGGTGGGAATCCTTGCTGCAGTCTTCGCCCCAGGACAACTGCTCATGGTGGGGCTGAGTGCCTACTTCATTCTGCTTATTATCCGCTACGCATCTCCCCGCATCGATGCCGCTATTGGCTTGCGTAGCCGCGGCGAGTCTACGAGATTCCGGGAGGAACGCTAATGCCCGCTGGAGTTACGCTTGCTTCCATCGCCGCAGTGTTGGCCCCCGTCGGCCTTATTACCGTTGTGCTGCGCCAGCTTCCCTTTTCCTTTGTGAAATGGATGAAGGATAGCCAGTTCTTTTCATTGCTGGGCATGATGATGCCTGTAGGTGTGATGACCATTTTGGTGGTTTATACCGTCTACGGGCAGGCTGGTGCCCCTGGGGGCATCTGGGCGGCTCTCCTCGGCGTGGTAGTAACCTTCCTGCTCCACCTGTGGAAGCGTGAATCAGCGCTGTCCATCTTCGGAGGAACCGCTTTTTATATGTTTCTCGTTAACGTTGTCTTGTAGGCACCGTGTTTGAACCCTAAAGGCCGAACTTGGCGGTGGCTTCGGACCATAGGGCGTCGAAATGAGATTGGTCCACGTAGTGGGCGCTAATGTCTGGAAACTCATCGTAGGTATCCGGGTGCGGGACAACCTCTTGCGGCTGATCTACGTTTCCCGTGGAACTGGTCGGGGTAGCCACACCAACTATGGCATCTGAGGGATCCAGGGCGATCATGCGGACCATTCGACAGCTGCGCGCATCTTGCTCCTCCATTTCCGCCATATGGATGGCCGAGCCTACGCCGGGCACGGTTAGTTCAGTTCGTACGTATAGATAATTCGCCATAGGACCTAAGTGTAGCTAAGTGGTGGCACGCTGGGCGTAGCGGGATGCCAGCCACGAACACATCATTAACTGGACCTGGTGGTAAATCATCAACGGCAGGATAAGTAGACCAAGAGACGTTCCCCCAGAAGCAAAGATAACCGAGGCTATGGGTAGGCCCGTGGCTAGTGACTTCTTCGATCCACAGAACTCGATTGCGACTGCATCGGCGCGCTTGAATCCCAATTTTTCACTTACCTTCTTGGTGAGCCACAGCATGAAAGCAACGAAGATCGCCGCGAAGGCGACAAGGAAGGCCAACTCCCATATGGAGATGGAGGACCAAATTCCGTCTACTACGCCTTTGGAAAAGGCAGAATACACCACCATGGCAATGGAGCCGCGGTCTACCACTTTGGTGGCCTTGCTTTGGGCGAATTTGCCAACCCAGCGCCGAGTCAGCTGACCCAGGATAAAGGGAGCCAGCAGCAAGAGCGCGATTTCTCCAAATACGGAAGTGTCGATGTGGACCCCTCCCCCGGTTCCCATCAGGAGCATAACCAGCGCAGGGGTAATAAATACTCCGACCAAGTTAGAAGTAGATGCTGACACGATTGCGCCTGCAACGTTTCCCTTCGCAATGGAGGTAAAGGCAACCGAAGATTGCACGGTGGACGGTACCAGCGTGAGAAACAAGATCCCCAGGTACATATCGTGCGAAATGAAAGCGGTAAGCGGTCGTAGCGCTATACCTATTAGCGGGTAGACCACAAAGGTGAAGGCCAGGATCGTTAGGTGTAGGCGCCAATGCTTAAGCCCATTGAGGGCCTCTTGAGTGGAGAGCCTAGCGCCGTACAAAAAGAAGAGGAAAGCGATCGCAACATTTGTTAGCTGGCCGAATGTCTCGGCAAAATCCCCACGGGCTGGTGCAATGACCGCAAGGATGACCGCCAAGATGATGAGCACTATGAGGGGGTCGGGCTTCTTTAAACTCTGCAGCATTCTAAAAGTTTAAACCCTACCGCTCCTTCTTCCCCGGAAATACTCGGGCCAAAAATATGCCCTCTGTGGTTTCACGTGAAACCACAGAGGGAGGAATGCACCCTAGGCTGTAGTGACATTAGAGCCGTCTTGCTTAACTTCGTATCCTTCCAAGGGGTCGCGGCCCGGTCCGGATATTACGCTTCCATCGCTGAGGTCATAGGAGGTGTTATGTGCGGTGCAGGTGGCCGTCATGCCATCGATCTTGGTGATCGGATTGTGCTGGTGCGGACAGGTCTGGGAATAGGCCTTGAACTCACCTTCTTTCGGCTGAGTAAAAATGACGCCATCTACAATCTTCGCGGATCCGACTGGAATTTCCGTAGCTGCGATTTCCGCGGACGGAGAAGAACCACAGGCTGTTAGGTAGGCACCTGCGAAAGTGGTAGCGGTACCGAGCAAGAAGATTCGGCGAGAGCACTTATTCATGCCCTTAGTCTAGCTGGTGATGATGGTGCCTTGTGACTCAGCCGTGTAGCTGAGCGAATTTAGAGTTTCACGTGAAACACAGAAGTTAACTAACCAGATAGCCCTCCCATGTTTCAGGGGAGCCAGTGGGTGTAGGAGTGAGTTCATAGGTGCCAGATTCAATGCCTAAATCATCGACGATGCTATGGGCCGACTGCTGCCCCTCCGCTACCGGTGTGGATGTCGGCTCTTTGTGGCCTTGCTCGTTATAAGCGCCAATGACAAAGGTCGAAGCGGCGATGGCTGCGAGGGGCGGTGCTTTTCTTCATATGTATCATTTTGCCTAGCGGAGGCCTCTGATGCTCTTTACTTTCTGGGTTCCTCGGAAGCTTTACGCAATCTCCATCGCTATTGGCAGTAAGGCGAAAAGTACGGTAATCCAATTATTAACGTAGCCTAGCGTTGAATGGACCAATATATTGAAAGAGTGACGGGATATCGTAAGTGACGGAACAAGGAGATGTAACGGCCTGACCTATAACGTCACTGTGACTGTCGGGAAACATCCAATGAGCTATTCAAGCGAGAGGAAATAGCTACAAAAATTCCCCCTCTGGATGAGGCGTAATTCTTATCCAGAGGGGGAGCGGTTGTGCAGCAGGCGCTGCTATCTGTCAGATTCTCGTGCGGCGTGACGGAGTGCGTCGACATCGACCTGGGGTGCAGAAGCCGCGGCAGCCTCTTTCCCACCGCAACCGTCGGAGCCACAATTGCAGGAATCCCCACAACCTTCTTCACTAGCGTGTGCCTGTTCGTAGAGGAACGCGGCACGCGAGCCGAGGTTGGAACCTACAGATAGGGCGAGAACTGCCGCCACAAAGGTAAGAACCGGAAGGAGCCACATCCAGCCCTCAGCGCTAAGCGCGACGATTCCACCGAAAATTAGGCAGACACCGCTGAGGATCCAGAATGGACCAGCGATGCGATGGGCGTTATCCCACGCTTCGCGAGACTTGCGGATTTCTTGCAGTCGCAAGCCAATGTAGTTATTTCCGGGTAGGCGCTTGGTTGAGGCCATGGTACCTACAACGATGAGGAAGACGGCGAGGATGAAGAAGATGATTCCCACTGCGATCATGTATTCAGTTTAGCCTTGTAGTGCTGAGATAAAAATTGCGCCTAGGCCGAGTGTTCTGTCGCTGTGTGCGCTCAGGTAGTATGCATTTAAGGTCGATTGATAGATATTGAATCGACCTTGGCCTCCGCACTGCGCTGTTTCGCCTCGGTCGTTTAGTCCTAGAGGTAGAGCACCCGATCTGATTGTAAGTATATGAATCTCAAGAAACTCTCGGAATCTTTGTTGTTCCGCATTATCGTTGCCATCATCCTTGGCGTGGTGGTCAGCCGATTCGCTCCAGAATGGTTTGGTCGCGTATTCGCCACCTTCAATGGACTATTTAGCAACTTCCTCAACTTCTTTATCCCGGTCCTTATTTTCGCGCTGATCGCTCCGTCCATTGCGGGTCTCGGGCGTGGTGCCGGTAAGTGGCTGGGGGTTACAGCGGGGATTTCCTATGGCTCCACTATTGTCGCCGGTCTTCTTGCCTACGTGCTTGCCCACTGGCTCTACCCCACCATGCTTAGTGGTCAGAATCTGATTACTAATGTCTCCGATATTGATGAGGGTGCACTCTCTCCCTACTTCGAGGTGGAGATGGCGCCGCCTTTTGAGGTTATGACTGCCCTCTTGTTGTCGTTCTGCATCGGTGTAGCTATGACTACCGTGAAGTCCGATACCTTGTACGCTGTCACCAAGGAATTGGAGAACGTCGTAGTTAAGGTAATCTGGGGCTTTGTTGTGCCGATTTTGCCCTTCTATATCTTTGGCATGTTCTTGGGATTGGGCATGAATGGCAATCTGGGCTCGGTACTTTCGGCCTTTGCCAAGGTTTTGATTTTGGCGGTTGTCATGACCCTGGTTTACTTGGTCTTGCAATACATCATTGCTGGTGCGATTACCGGGAAGAATCCCTTCAAGGCGCTTCGCAATATGCTGCCGGCTTATTTCACGGCTTTGGGAACCTCCTCTTCTGCCGCGACTATCCCGGTGTCCTTGGAGTCTACGCTTAAGAATGGCATTTCAAAGCCGGTGGCAAGCTTTGTTATCCCGCTGTGCGCGACCATCCACTTGTCCGGTTCGATGATTAAGCTGACGCTCTATGCCTTTGCGATCGTGTATATGGCAAACCTTGATATTAGTACCGGTACCGGACTTGGCTTCATCTTCTTGTTGGGAATCATGATGATTGCTGCTCCGGGCGTTCCGGGCGGTGCCGTCATGGTGGCGGCCGGCCTTCTGGCAGACATGATGGGCTTTGATGATGGCATGGTGGCGCTCATGATCGCCGCCTACATCGCCATCGACTCGGTCGGCACTGCCGCCAATGTCACCGGCGACGGTGCTATTGCGATGATCGTGGACAAATTCGCAGGCGACAAGAAAGACCCCTCCGAAGAGGAATCTGCAGAAGCAACCGCGTAGAGGCTCACCAAAACCACACCCCTCGTTCAGCTGTCGAGAGCTGACGAGGGGTTTAATGCGTTGTGGGGCTATTTTCGGGTCGCCGCCTTCATGCGGGTGACAAATTCAGCGAGTTCTTTGTGCAGCGCGGGGTCCACGCGAGCGCGGCCTGAGGTCCCTTCGATCTGGGTCCGCTCTGCAGCGGTTTCACGTGAAACGTGGCGATCAATGATTTTAGTAATGGCCGAGCCAGTAATAGCCCCCTCCGCTCCGGCTGCCACGGCATCGCGCACATGCTCGGGTGCTGAAATGCCGAAGCCGAGCAGTACCGGCGGGCCATCGAATCTTTTGATGTTTGCTACGACTTCTTCAAGCCCGATGGTTTTAGATTCTCTTTCGGTACCTGTCACGCCGTCGCGGGAAACGGCATAGATATAACCCCGCGAGCTGTGAGCGACGCCTTCGAGGGTGCTCGCGGTGGCACGAGCCGGGGCGATGAGGATCGGATCTATGCCGGCCTTTTCTGCTGCAGCGATGAATGGAGCGCCTTCGCGTACGGGGACGTCGGGATGCAAGATGCTATCCGCGCCTGCATTAGCGAATTCGGAATAGAAGCGCTCGAAGCCGCGCGTGAAAGCCACGTTGCCATAGATCAACATGCCAATGGGAAGCTCAGGGAATTCTGAGCGAATCGTCCGCACCTGTTCTAGGGCGGAATCTACGGTGGCGCCAGCCGCTAGCGCCCTAAGGTGAGACGCCTGAATGGTCGGTCCATCGGCCACGGGATCAGAAAATGGGACGCCAAGTTCTAGTGCATCTGCACCGGCCGCGACAACGGTTCGTACAATGTCCAGCGTGTCTTCCGGGGTGGGATCGCCCAACATGAGGAAGGGGACGAACGCGCCCTCTCCCCTTTCGCGCAGTGATCGGAATAGGTTCTCGTATCGATTGCTCATTAGTGCTTCTCCTGCAGTTTAAATTCTGGGTGGGCCTCAAGCGTGCGGCGAACATGGTCGATATCTTTATCGCCGCGACCAGACAAAGAGACCACAATAGTGATGTCCTCATCCTTCCGTTTCAAGGCATAAGCAAGAGCATGGGAAGACTCAAGGGCGGGAAGGATCCCTTCCCGCTGGGATAGCAGTTGGAACGCTTCCAATGCCTCGGCGTCTGTAATGCCCACGTAGTGTGCTCGGCCGCTGGAGTGAAGGTAAGCATGCTGTGGACCGACTCCCGGGTAGTCGAGTCCGGCGGAAATGGAGTATGACTCTTCCACTTGGCCGTCTGCGTTCCGCATGAGGTAGCTGCGTGCGCCGTGGAGTATTCCTACGGTCCCGTTGTTGATGGTGGCACCGTGCTTGCCGGAGTCCAGTCCTTCACCGCCCGGTTCAGTGCCGACGAGTTCCACTTTTTCCTCCGCAATGAAGTCTGCGAACATGCCGATTGCATTGGAACCGCCTCCGACACAGGCGACGACTACATCCGGCAGGCCGCCAGTGCGCTCAAGCATCTGCTGCTTAGCTTCTTCGGAAATGACCTTATGGAACTCCCGGACGATAGTCGGGAAAGGGTGTGGCCCAGCCGCAGTGCCGAGGAGATAGTGGGATTCATGGAACGTAGCGGTCCAATCGCGGAGCGCTTCATTCACCGCGTCCTTAAGCGTTCCGGACCCGGTATCAACGGCTACGACTTTCGCGTTCATTAGCTCCATACGGAAGACATTGGGCTGCTGCCGCGCGACGTCTTTTGCCCCCATATAGACCACACACTCGAGCCCTAAGAGTGCGCAAGCCAGTGCGGTGGCGGTGCCGTGCTGGCCCGCTCCCGTTTCTGCAATGATGCGAGTCTTTCCCATACGTTTGGCGAGGAGGGCCTGTCCGAGGACTTGGTTCGTCTTGTGCGCGCCACCGTGTACGAGGTCCTCACGTTTGAGGAAGATCCTCGCCTTACCGCCTAAATTTTTTGCCTCTGTCAGTGGCGTGGGCCGGCCAAGGTAGTCACGCAGAAGGTCGCTGAGCTCTTCGCGAAAGGACGGGTCATTCTGTGCTTCTACAAAAGCCTTCTCAAGTTGGTCGAGGGCGGGGATAAGGGATTCTGGGACGAACTGTCCACCGAATTCACCAAAGTATGCTGGAAGGAGTGTTTCACGTGAAACGGTCATGATCGTGTCCTTTCTATGGGTGTGTATAGCGTCGGATGATGTGGAAGGCTTGGGACACAAGCGAGGAATCCTTGCGGCCGGGTGCGTACTCTAGACCCGAATTGAGATCGAGCCCCATCGTGCCGATCGACAGAGCCTCTTCGAGGTTGTCTAACCGGAGGCCACCGGCGAGGAAGGATTTATCCTTAACTTCAGGGGGGATAGTGCTCCACTCGAATGAGCTTCCTGACCCGCCGCTTCCGGAGTCCAGGACTAGCGCTTCTACTTCTGGGACAAGGTCAGTTGCCAGTCCTGCGAAATCGGGGCTGAGCATATCGACGGCACGCCACACGGATAATCCGCCCGCGACGCTGCGTACCTGGCGTAGGAATTCTCTTTCCGCTTCCCCACTTCCTTGGAATGGGGTGTGGAGCTGAAGTGCCTTGAGTCCTGGGAGCTCAGAAAGTCTCTGTAGCTCTTCGATATCCGAAGAACGTGTCACGGCCACGTAGTCCAGACCCGGCTCTGCGGAGATGATGTCACGCGCGGTTTCACGTGAAACACTGCGCGGCGATTCCCGTACGAAGATAAGTCCTCCGTAGCGGGCCCCTGCAGCACGCGCCGCTTGCGCAGCGGAGGCAGAGTTAAGCCCGCATACTTTATTGCCACCGTAGACAAGATCGCGAGCGGCGCGATCGATATCCTCTTGACGGCTGAGTTGTGAGCCTACAAGGAATGCGTGCACGTGAGAGCCCAGCCGGCGGACGGTGGCATTGTCGCGGATTCCGGATTCCGAGAGGATCGTTTTTCCTTCAGGGATATGGCTAGCGAGGCGCTCGGTTCGTTCTAGGTCGATGCTGAGATCGTGGAGGTTGCGGTTATTGATACCGATGATGTCGCCACCTAACTGCAGCGCTCGTTCCACCTCTTCCTCGGTGATGGCTTCAGTCAGGACGTCTAACCCCAGTTCATCAGCCAGCGCCTTGAGTTTAACGTAGGTGTCATCATCCACGATGGACATCATGAGCAAGATGGCATCGGCTCCGTAGTGTCGCGCGGCGTAAACCTGAATGGGGTCAACAATGAAGTCTTTGCACAGCACCGGCAGGTGGGTAGATTGGGCGACGGTTTGCAGATGGTCATAGTCGCCGCCAAAGCGCGCAGGCTCGCACAGCACCGAAATGGCGGAGGCATAGCGTGAGTAGATGCGAGCGATATCGCCCGGACGGTAGTCCGCGCGAATCAACCCCAGGGATGGCGAGGCAGACTTACATTCCATGATGAAGCGATTGGTGCCATCGAGGGCTTCGACAAGCGAACGCTCCGAAGGCGGTACGCTAGCGAGGTCCACGTAGGACAACCTGTCGCGAATGGCCGGCAGATGAGTGCGGCGCTGGGCGACGATCTCTTGTAGCACGGTTGGCAATTCCTTCGCCGTCATTAGTTCTTCTCCCCTACCGCATAGTTGGCGCTTTCGTGGATATGGAGCCACTTTTCGACAGCGCCGCTATTAATCAGATCCTTAGCGTGAGAGACTCCTGCTGCGATACTCCTCGTGGTCCCGTTGAGGTAAAACATGGCTCCGGCGGTGGCAGCGATGGCGTCCACGTGGGCGGGCTTACCGTGACCGGCAAAGACCGCGCGGAGGGCTAGGGCATTTGCAGCGCCATCCCCACCGGCAAGCTCCGTGAGCTCGTGGCGCTCGATACCGAGCTCTTCAGGGGTGAGCTGGTAGGTGATAATGTCGCCGTTCCTGAGCTCCCAAGCCTGCGTGGTGCCATGAGTGGCAATCTCATCCGTGCCGGCTCCATGGACGACTAAGGCGCGCTCGCGGCCAAGTTCTCGAAAGACCTCTGCAATGAGTTGGCCTTGATCTGGGTTTGCAATGCCCATGATTTGGAGTGATGGGTGTCCTGGGGACAAGAGCGGGCCGAGGGTATTAAATATGGTTGAGATGCCCAGTGCCTTGCGCACCGGTTGGACGTGGGCGATGGCTGGGTTGTAGGCGGGGGCGAAAAGAAACGTAAAGTTCGAGGCCTCAAATTGGCGGACCGCTCGGGCGGCGTCTAAGTCGAGCGGGAGATTAAGAGCCTCGAGTACATCCGCAGATCCGGACTTGGAAGAGACCGAGCGGTTGCCGTGCTTGATCATCTTCACTCCCCCGGCAGCGGCGACGAGCGAGGCCCCCGTCGTGATATTGATGGTATTTGTGCCATCGCCCCCAGTGCCGGCCGAATCCATAAGGCCTTTTCCGGTGATGGGGAAGGGATAGCCCACCTTTAAGAAAGCCTTGGCGGCGCCGGCAACGTCCGCGAAAGTCTCGCCCCGAGCCCGGATATGAGCGAGCAATGCCGCGATATGGATATCGTCGTAGGCGCCCACGGCCAAGGGGGTAAATACCTCCGTGGCTTCTTCGATGGTGGGTTGTGGATTGCTTAGATAGGCCTGAAAGGTCCGCAGTGGTGTTCGGCTCATTTTAGTTTTCCTTCTCCATAGTGGTGTGGGTAGATAGTTGGTGAATGCAGCGTTGGAGCATTACGGGTCCAGTGGGTGTGAGGACGGATTCTGGGTGGAATTGCAGACCTAGCCCCATACCGTCTTTTGTCTCCGCGGCCATCACTACTTCGCCGATATCTGAGGAAGTGTGTGCTAGGCAGCGCATCTCGTGCGGGATATCCGTACAGCCGAGCGAGTGGTAGCGTGCCACCGGAATCTGTGTGCCGAGACTATTTGGTTGATCAGGTTCGGTATCGGTGGCAAGCCCTTGGAGTACGGGATGCTGAACCCCGGCTGGCGTGAGAGTCATCGGAACGGATTTCCCGTGTACCGGGCCGCAGGGCGCAACTGCCCCACCGTGGTATTCAAGAAGCGCTTGGAAGCCGAGGCAGACGCCGAGAATGGGAGTGGTGCCCAGGGTGGCGTCGATAAGCTCCATCATGCAGCCGGCCGACCGTGGATGGCCGGGGCCGGGGGAAAGCACAATTATGTCGGGCCGCGCCCCCAATACTTCATCGACCGCAACGGTATTACGAAATACTGTGGTATCGAACCCAGCTAGGGCATCGACGAGGTTATAGACAAAAGAATCGTGGTTATCCAGAAGGACAATGTGTGGCGAACTCATCGCTGCACCTCCAAGTCGGCACCGTGTGCTACGGCAATGGCATTGAGCACGGCGTAGGCCTTATGCACCGTTTCATCGGCCTCGGCCTGTGGGACGGAATCTTTGACAACACCGGCACCGGCTTGCACTACTGCGGTGCCGTCTTGGACGTAGGCGGAGCGGATGACAATGCAGTTATCCATGGCGCCATCGCCGCGCAAGTAACCTACTGCCCCGCCGTAGGATCCGCGGCGTGTCCCTTCCGTTTGCCGCACCAGCTCGGTGGCACGAAGCTTGGGCGCGCCCGTCAGGGTGCCCATGTTCATACAGGCTCGATAGGCATCGAGCGCATCGAAATCTGAGTGGAGCTTCGCCGTGACTCGGGAGACCAAGTGCATCACACGGGAGTAGCGGTCCACCTGCAATAGCTCTGCCACCTGGCGGCTACGAGGAACGGCCACCCGCGCGAGATCATTGCGTGCTAGGTCTACCAGCATCGTGTGTTCCGCAATCTCTTTGTGGTCAGTACGCATCTCTAATTCATTGCGGATATCAAGCTCATGGCTGATGCTCCCATCCGGGCGCAGCCCGCGCGGCCGAGTGCCGGCGATGGGATAGAGCTGCACTCCCCTATCTTCCGGCGTGAACCTGAGATTGGATTCTGGCGACGCGCCAAATAGCTCATAGTCGTCGCCACGAACGTAAAACATGTAGGGCGAAGGGTTAGTGTCTCGTAACGTCCGGTAGGCAGCGAGGGCGCTAAGGCATTCCAGCGTGAAGGAACGCGCGGGCACTACTTGGTAGATATCGCCGGCGTGGATATTGCGTTGTAGCTTTTCCACGTCTGCGCGAAACGTTGCGTCATCCGCGTCAGCCACCGCACGGATCTTGCTTCTCTGTGGTGTCGTGGGGCGTGGGGTCTCCGGCCGCGTGGCTAGGGAATCAAGTTCCGCTTTAAGGTGGTCTTCGTCGATATCCCAGCCCTCTAGGCGCGCAGTTCTTTGCAGGTGGTCTACCTCCAGGACCGTTTGAGCCACCAAGAACTCATAGTCTGGGTAGGAATTCGACCCCGGTTTAACCTCGGGGAGATCTTCGAAGGTGGCCAGGTAGTCATAAGCGAACCCGCCCCCTAGAAATGGTAGTAGCGGAGAGGAATAGGTGGCCTCTAATTGGAAGAATCGCAGAATGTCAGCGGTTGATTCAGCAAGGAGTCGCTGCCGCTCGTCGGGTTCGGCAGAAGGCGGGAATTCGAATACAGCGGTAGTAGTTTCACGTGAAACTAGGCGGTGGCGGAACCGGTCTCGGAGAGGAGGAAGGAGCACCTCCCCCGCGTTGGTGAGGGCCCGCACCTCCACCCTGTGGCCATGGCACGTGACTCTGAGTGCTGCCTTGAGGATGGCTAGACAGTTGAGGTTTTTCTTAGTCTCGATGTCTGCGCTTTCGAGCAACAGGGAGTCGTGCGGTTGCGCGAGCGCGTCAAATGTGGCGGCCGCATCGCTGTCGTAGGGTATGTCGCGGGTAGCGGTGTATGGCATTGCAGTGCCCTTTCGGAGAGGGTGGGTATGGGAAACGAAAATTAAGCTTCCACGAGCACAGGCACAAAAACGCCAAAAGGCCCGCAGAATGCGAGCCTGAAAATAGGTTGCGAAAGATGGCCCGCGGGTTACGCGCGCCACCACCAAGCAGTAGTCATGTTCTTCATGGCAGCTACTTTAACCCAAATTTCTATAACTCGGAAGATATTGCCGATAAATATTCTCACAGCCCGAGCTGGCTTTCTCGCAGCAGAAGCCGTATTCGGGACTTTAAAGAAACGAGTGGGGTACTGTTGGGTGCATTAACAAAGGGAAGAAAGGTGATGTAAATGACTATGAGCCTTAATGAGGTAGTGGCAAAGGTTCCTACCCAACTTTTGATTGGAGGCGAGTGGCGAAAGGCATCTTCCGGCGAGACTTTCACGGTGGAAAATCCCGCCACCGGAGAGACCATTGCTACGCTCGATTCTGCTAATTCCGCTGATGCGGTAGCCGCTCTAGATGCTGCTTGTGCGGTGCAAGATGAGTGGGCACGAACCACCCCGCGCGAGCGGGCGAATGTCCTCCGCCGGGCCTTCGAGCTGGTACACGAGCGCGCCGATGAGTTCGCGACGCTGATGACACTTGAAATGGGAAAGCCTTTTGCCGAGTCTCAAGGTGAGGTCACCTATGGTGCTGAGTACCTGCGCTGGTTTAGCGAAGAGGCAACGCGCGATTATGGCCGCTACTCCCCCGTTCCGGAGGGCACTTTGCGTATGGTCACACGCCGCAAGCCGGTCGGGCCATGCCTGCTAATTACCCCATGGAACTTTCCCCTCGCGATGGCCACGCGCAAGGTTGCGCCTGCTGTCGCGGCAGGCTGCACCATGGTTCTGAAACCGGCCAAGCTCACCCCCCTGACTACGCAGTACTTTGCGCAAACCATGCTCGATGCCGGCCTGCCCAAGGGTGTGCTCAATGTGGTTTCCGGAAGCTCTGCCTCAGCCATTTCGGAGCCTTTGCTTGCCGACGATCGCCTGCGCAAGCTTTCCTTCACCGGCTCCACCCCAGTGGGCAAG
Source organism: Corynebacterium sp. KPL4072 (assembly GCF_037908395.1). Classification (NCBI taxonomy): domain Bacteria; kingdom Bacillati; phylum Actinomycetota; class Actinomycetes; order Mycobacteriales; family Corynebacteriaceae; genus Corynebacterium; species Corynebacterium sp. KPL4072. Next base: position 46,540 of record NZ_JBBMGE010000005.1, on the reverse strand, counting down.
ACTCTACTGAAGGGTGCCGCGGATAATGTGCTGCGCACCTCCATGGAGCTGGGCGGCAATGCTCCGTTCATCGTCTTTGAGGATGCGGATATCGATCAGGCCGTAGCAGGGGCTATGGGTGCGAAGATGCGCAATATTGGTGAGGCCTGCACTGCAGCCAACCGTTTCATAGTGCACGAGTCCGTGGCGGAAGAGTTTACGCAGAAGTTGGCGGCGGAGTTTAACAAGCTCGTCGTGGGTAATGGCCTGGACGAAGGCGTTACCTGCGGTCCCCTCATTGAGGCCAAGGCGCTCGACAATATTGCTGCCTTAGTGGATGACGCAGTGGAAAAGGGTGCCACCGTTGTTACCGGTGGCAAGCGTGGCGAAGGTGAGGGTCACTTTTATGCCCCCACGATCTTGAGCAATGTTTCACGTGAAACCCGCGTGGCCCAGGAGGAAATTTTCGGCCCGGTTGCACCTATCTTTACCTTCAGCGAGGAGGCGGAAGCCCTAGAGTTAGCAAACGAGACGGAATATGGTCTTGCGTCCTATGTTTTTACGGAAAACTCAGACCGCCTGTGGCGCGTGGCCGATGGTCTCGAATTTGGCCTGATGGGATTCAATGCCGGTGTCATCTCCAACGCCGCTGCCCCATTCGGCGGCGTCAAGCAATCCGGTTTGGGGCGCGAAGGTGGCGCCGAAGGTATTGAGGAATATACCTCAGTTCAATACCTGGGTATCCGCGACCCTTATGCCAATGTCTAGAAGCGCTAGCGTTTGAAAAGACACACAGGCCAGCCGGGCTCCCTTTCGGGGCCCGGCTGCGGCTTAATAATGTAAACATTCATTCAAAATGAGCCTGCCTCCCCAACCTAAAGCATTTATCCTGCTCAAGCCGTCAACATTGTTTGCATTTGAGTGCAAAAATTGCGGCCGAATCAGGCCAAGAGAGCTTTTTGATTAACCATTGAAGCTTGCGAGGCGTATAGTTCCTATCCGTATAATTTAATTCGTATTTCCTTCGACTGCGCAGCGTGGCCTGATGGCCTGCTCGTGGAGAGGGAATTTTCTTTTTGTTATTTGGAGTGAGTATATGACGTCTACAGAATCTGCGGCGGATAAGCCGCAGCTGATTACACCCACGTTCGTTCTCGCGTGGGTAGCTAATTTCTGTCAGTTTTTGGTTTTCTACCTGTCCGTGACCACCATGGCCCTCTACGCAGTAGAGAGCTTCGGGGCATCGGATACCGTGGGTGGTTTTGCCTCCAGCGCCTTTGTTCTCGGTGCGACGTGCATGCGCGTATTCTCCGGCTGGCTCGTGGACCGCGTAGGCCACAAGAAGGCCGCCCTGACCTCCCTAGTCTTCGTCACAGTCGTTGCTGTGGCGTATTTTTTTGCACAGAACGTCGCCGTTCTTATTATCGTCCGTTTCCTGCACGGCACGGGTTACGCTTTGACCTCCACCGCGCTTATGGCAGTGGCACAGTCCGTCATTCCGCACGAGCGCCGCGCGGAGGGTACTGGCTACTTCGCCCTCGGTACTACCTTGGCAACGGCCTTCGGCCCAGCACTCGGCCTCTTCTTGGCTAATAACATTGGCTACAACACGCTCTTTGCTGTAGCGCTAGGCGCTAATGTCGTGTCTTTGGTCCTGGCCTTGGTGCTGCGCTACCCAGCTGAAGTTTCCGCCGAGAAGCCGGCCTTTACTTTGCGCAATGCCGTGCACCCCAACGTGGTTCCCATCGGCCTGTTTATGTTGTTGGTCGGAATCGCCTACTCCGGTGTGGTTACTTATCTCAACGCTTATGCGCGCAAGGAAGACCTTGTGACTGGCGCAGGCCTATTCTTTATTGGTTATGCGGTAACCATGCTTATCATGCGCTTTGTTTTGGGCCGCATCCAAGACCATAAGGGCGATAACGCCGTGATGTACCTCGGCCTTGCAGCCTTTATTATCGCTCTGCTCCTCATGGCCTTCCCCACCAACGACGTCATGCTGGTGGTTGCAGGCGCCTGCACCGGTCTGGGTTTCGGCACCCTCAGCCCCGCCTGCCAGGCCATCTCTGTGCGCTCGGTACCCACCGCACAGATGGGCGCGGGTATCTCCACCATGTTCCTCCTGATGGACCTAGGCATTGGCCTGGCTCCGTTCGGCCTAGGCCCCATTGTTGGGGCAACCGGCTTTGACACCATGTACCTCATCCTTGCGGCCCTCGTAGTCATCGCAGCCATCTACTACTTCTTTGTGCACGGTCGCTTCCCCAAGGCCAAGGGGCACCATCTACACTTTGACGAGAGTAAGTAATACAGTTACTCCCCTGTTTGCCTGAAGCATTAAAAGCACACCAGCCATCGAGGCTGGTGTGCTTTTACTTTAGGCGCACCTGGGGATCGTCGCTTGAGGATATGGATGTAGGGTGCGGTGCGTAGCGTAGGGACTGAAAACTAGCCCCAGGGGGCTTACGTTATAGGGCTAGCTGCGAAGATCGTTGTGCTGGTGCGCGGGCAGGCAGCCGGCCTCGATAACGCGCTGGGCAAGAGTACGGTTGCCCGTTTTGGCGGCAAAGGCGATGCGCATAGTGATGTCATGGTTGGGTGGCGTATCCATCGTGATGCTGTCGCCGGGTTGGATGCGGCCGGGGGAAATAATGCGCAGATAAGTACCGCAATCGCCACGGGCGGTCCAACGCTTGAGCCACCCGCGCTCCCCTAGCCAGCCGGCAAAGGTGGAACAGGGTTGGCGGGGAACGGATACCTCAAGTACAGCGGTGCCGATTCTTAGGCGTTGGTTAATGAGTAGAGCGGACAGGTCGACGCCTTGGGTGGTGAGGTTTTCACCAAAGCAGCCAGACGCCAGCGGGCGGGAAAGCTCGGATTGCCAGTAGTCCAACTCTTCGCGGGCGTAGGCGTAGATGGCTTTATCATTGCCGCCATGATGTTGGGTGTCACCAATTATATCGCCGCGCACGCCGGAACCATCGCCATAATGGGGGCCGGGCGCGGCCACATCGATGAAGGATTGCGGCTGCTTGTCGATGCCCGAAAACTCGTGCCGCCCGCTCGGGTCTGGCCGGCGGACGGCGACATTGGTGGAAATGACCTGCATGCCTGCCACACTAGCTGAGCGTGAGCGCCTCCGCGGTGAGAATATCGCGGTAAAACAGCTGCGGCGCGAGGGAGACTGCTTCAGCTAGCTGCGGGAGGGCGCCGTCAAGCGCAGCGGCGAAAGCGGGGTCGGCCAGCTTGCCATTGGCCATGCCGCGCGCCGTGATGGCAAAGACGTAGGAGATAAACGGCATCCAGGCGGAATCGCCGAGCTCCGAATTGCCATCACCAAAGGCATCGAGCGCGAGCAAGGTGTGCAGTACGGACTTATCCACACCTAGCTGCTGCAGCGTTACCCGCAGCTGCATGGCGGTGCTGCGCAGGTTGGAGATGGTGCCTAGGCGGGTGAGCGCGAGGTCGTTGGCAAAGCACTCGCGCAGTGCAGCGATGCGGTGAGCATCGTCGCAGAGCTGATCGCTGGCCGTCGATGGTGTGGGCGCCTCACCCGTGGCGCTCATCAGCAGCATTGGGCGGGTGAGATCGTCGACGCCGGTGGATGGCACGCGCGCGAGCGCGGCGGAGCCGTGGGCTTCGATGTAGTCATGGGCGGCGTCGGCAAGCGCGGCCAGCAGTGAGGAAGGCTTTTCGGCCGGCTCTTCACGGCGGAAATTGCGGGAGACCAAGCCGGTGCGGACAAAAGCGCGCATGCGCTGACCCGGCTCAAAATCCGCCGCCATGAGGGCATCCATGCTGGCACGCGGATCGGCCTCAATCTCCTTGATGATCGCCTCGAAAGTTTCCTTGGCCTTGGGCGCTAGGCGGCGCATAGCCGCGTAGGTGGGCCACATACCCTCGGTGTTTGCGGTTTCACCATCCTGGAAGATGATGAGCGCGCTCGCCGGCGGGTACTGCGGCGCGGCCAAGTCGCTGGCCGGCTCGTCCTCACGGAAATCCACGATGAGGTGGCCGGCATCCAGCAGCTCCTCGGGCAGCTCGAAGCCTTCCTCGGTGGGTTCCAGTGGCAGCGGCTCGCCTGCGGGATTGCCCAGTGGCCAAGCCCATGCCAGCAGCTCCACCTCTTCCTCGTGTGGCTGCTCGGGGACGAGGATGCCATCCTCGATGGTGGCGCGGGAGACCAACGGAGCTTTGCGCACGGTGGCGATGGCGGCATAGATGAGGTCGCTGGCCGCCGTGGCTTCATATTCCATAACGCGCCGGTCAAAGCTGCGCTTCTGGTGCGCTGCGCGCTCCTTTTCCGGCAAGCCCTCGAGATACTCCCCATAGGAGAGCGTGGACCACAAGAGATAAAGCTCCAGCGAGGTCTTTTTCGTCAGTGCAGACTTCAGCGCGCGATTCGGCACGGATAGGCTGGTAGCCGCCTCCGTAGAGCCATTGGCGGTGACGAGGTCCCTGATCTTTTGGTTTTTATCAATCACCACGAATTTCGCTAGCGGCAGAGGCTCCGGCGAGTGGATGGTAAAGAGGGCATCGGCATCGAGCTGATCTGCCAGGATGACTTGTTTATCGAGGTAATCGACTGGTTCGGCCGCGGTGCGCTTGACCCGGGTACGAATCGTCGCCGGTTCCACCTGGAAGGTCAGCTCATAGCCGGCCTCGCTGCCGATGGTCTCCTCGCGTACGCTCTCGTCCTCACCAAAGACGCGCTGGCCCTTTTCCATCTGGATAGGCTTATTCGGCGCAGAAGCCAAGGCATAGCTAAACGGAGAAAGGTTGCCCAGGGCGTCGATGAAGCGGAAGTTAGTGCCACGCGGGCCCTCGTTTTTGGCGCGCATATGCAGTGTTTCCGCGAAGTTAAGGTACTGGATATCCACCAGTTCCTCATCCTTGTACAAGCTAAAGCGGTAACGGCCTACCCAGGGATCTTCGAAGGCATCTGCCGGGAGTACCTCGTGGATGCCCTCCGGTAGCTCATCCTCTAGCACGGCCTCCTCTTCCCCACCGATGGGGACGTAGGTCAATTCCATGCTGAGCTCAGTGTTCGCGATGACGCGCGGTGACTGGGTATAGACCAGCTCGCCATCTAGCCCGTGGGCATTGGGCAGCGACTTGACGGCCATATCCCAGGCAAAGTCAGGGCTGCCAGACACCTTGATAGTGGCGGGCTCCTGTTGTGGTGCCTCCACCGTGAAGGATTGGCTCACCTCTAACGGGAAGATGGACCAACCCTCCCAGGCGCCGTGTGGGCGAGGCTCGCCGGCCTTAGCCTTGGTGAATTCCGTGCCAGCAGGGGCGATGCAGGTATATGAGCCTTTAGGCATCGCTGCGGTGGTATCGACCGGACGATGGGTGGAATCCAGCACTAAGCCGCCATTGGCCACGCCAGCGAATTCCAAGGTGTGCTCTTCAAAGGAGACGCTCAGGTGGCTAAAGAGGTGGGGCATGCTGATCCACAGCCCGGGCTCCTCGCCCTCCACGTAGTAGAACTTACGAGTGTCCTCGCTGTCGTCGAGCAGCTGAGCGGACACGGTCCACTGGGGATCCTCTGGCTCATAACCTGCGGTTAAGGCTGGTAGGTACAGCTCCAAAGTGTGGGTAGCTGGGGAGAGGCGCAGGTGCGGAATCCCCTGAAATACCGCTGCGTCTGCAAAAGATGAAAGCTGGCTGCGAAACTTCTCCTGGCTCATTTACCCCAGCCTAGATCATTTTCATGCAGATCTGCATTTTGGCTGCGAGCGGGGAAATGACCCAAAAGCCGGGGGTGAGTCCAGCGGAGAATTTGGGAGCGCGTGCCCAGCGGGACGCGGAACGGGCAGCGAACTACACCGCACCGGCACCCGGCTATTACACTGTGTGATTATGAATACCCAGAGCGATTCCACTTCGTACCGCTATACCCCGGAGCTGGCGAACCAGATCGAGAAGACCTGGCAGCAGTACTGGAAAGACAATGGCACTTTCAACGCCCCGAACCCGGTAGGCGAGCTCGCCACCGATGCGGGCGAGCTGCCTAAGGAAAAGCTCAATGTGCAGGATATGTTCCCCTATCCCTCCGGTGCGGGCCTGCACGTGGGACACCCGCTGGGTTATATCGCTACCGATACCTATGCTCGCTATAACCGCATGCTGGGCAAGAACGTGCTGCACACTTTGGGCTACGATGCCTTCGGCCTGCCGGCCGAGCAGTACGCCATCCAGACCGGTACGCACCCACGGACCACCACCGAGGCGAATATTGAAAACATGCGCCGCCAGTTGGGCATGTTGGGACTCGGCCACGATCCGCGCCGCTCCGTAGAATCTACGGATCCGGAGTTTTTCAAGTGGACGCAGTGGATTTTCCTGCAGATTTATAACTCCTGGTTCGATGAGGAGCAGCAAAAGGCTCGCCCCATTGCGGAGCTCATCAAAGAACTAGAAGCCAATAAGCGCACCACTAAGGACGGCCGCTATTACGAGGACCTCACCGAAGAGGAAAAGGCCGCAGCAATTGATGAATTCCGCCTAGTTTACCTGTCTAATTCCACGGTGAACTGGTGCCCAGGCTTGGGTACCGTGCTGGCAAACGAGGAGGTCACCGCAGAGGGCAAGTCCGAGCGCGGCAACTTCCCCGTATTTCGCAAGAACTTGTCCCAGTGGATGATGCGCATTACCGCCTATTCCGATCGCCTGCTCGATGATCTAGAGCTTTTAGATTGGCCGGAGAAGGTCAAGTCCATGCAGCGCAATTGGATTGGGCGTTCCCGCGGCGCGGAGGTCTCCTTCCCCGCTGAGGGCTATGAGATCGAGGTCTTTACCACTCGACCGGATACGCTTTTCGGCGCCGAGTACGTGGTGCTGGCCCCAGAGCATGAGCTTGTCGACGTCCTCCTCTCCCCCATCCCTTATGACGATGACGTAGACGAGCGTTGGACCTACGGTCACGATGATCCCAAGGAGGCCGTGGAGTCCTACCGCACCGATATTGCCGCCAAGTCTGATCTAGAGCGGCAGGAAAACAAGGAAAAGACCGGCGTCTTCCTGGGTACCTATGCCACCAATCCGGTTTCTGGCAAAAAGGTCCCGATCTTTATCGCCGACTACGTGCTGACCGGCTACGGCACCGGCGCCATCATGGCAGTTCCAGCGCACGATACCCGTGACTACGAGTTTGCCAAGACCTTCGGCCTGCCCATTACGGAGGTTGTTTCTGGCGGCAACGTGGACGAAGAAGCCTGGACCGAGGACGGTGCCCTAGTTAATTCTGCCAATGACAAGGGCCTAGATCTCAACGGCCTGAATAAGGCCGAGGCTATTGCCAAGGCCATTGAATGGCTGGAAAAGGACGGCTCTGGCCGGGAAAAGGTGCAGTATAAGCTGCGGGATTGGCTCTTCGCCCGCCAGCGCTACTGGGGCGAACCCTTCCCCATCGTCTATGACAAGGATGGCTTTGCCCACGCCCTGCCAGAATCCATGCTGCCAGTGGAGCTTCCAGAGGTAGAAGATTATAAGCCGGTTTCTTTTGATCCAGAGGATAAGGATTCCGAACCACAACCCCCGCTAGCTAAGGTGCGCGACTGGGTCGAGGTAGAACTTGACTTGGGTGACGGCCCGCAGACCTACTTCCGCGATACCAACGTAATGCCGCAGTGGGCAGGTTCTTCCTGGTACCAACTGCGCTACATCGATCCCCGCAACGATGAGGCATTCTGCGATATTGAAAACGAGCGTTATTGGACGGGCCCGCGACCGGACCAGCATGGTCCACAGGATCCGGGCGGTGTCGACCTTTATGTCGGCGGTGTCGAGCACGCCGTATTGCACCTGCTTTACTCCCGCTTCTGGCATAAGGTGCTCTTTGACCTGGGATTTGTCAGCTCTCAAGAGCCCTACCGTCGCCTGTACAACCAGGGGTATATCCAGGCCTATGCCTACACCGATTCCCGCGGCGTGTACGTGCCAGCTGCTGAGGTAGAAGAAAAGGACGGCAAGTTCTACTACAACGGAGAAGAGGTCAATCAGGAATACGGCAAGATGGGCAAGTCCCTGAAGAATGCTGTAGCTCCGGACGATATCTGCCGCGACTTTGGTGCCGATACCCTGCGTGTGTATGAAATGTCCATGGGTCCGTTGGACACCTCCCGCCCGTGGGCTACCAAGGACGTCGTCGGCTCCCAGCGCTTCCTGCAGCGCCTGTGGCGCCTTGCCGTCAATGAGGACACCGGAGAGCTGGCCACTACCGACGCCAATTTGAGCGAGGATGATCTCAAGCAGCTGCACCGCACCATCGCGGGCGTGCGCGATGATTATGAGAACCTGCGGCTCAATACCGTGGTGGCCAAGCTCATCGAGTACGTCAACTACCTGACCAAAACCTATCGCACCGAGGCACCGCGCGCCGCCGTCGAGCCAATCGCCCAGTTGGTCTCCCCCATCGCCCCGCATATCGCGGAAGAACTGTGGCAGCGCTTTGGCCACGACGAGACCATTACCTATCAGCCCTTCCCCACCTTTGAGGAAAAGTACCTGGTAGATGATGAAATCGAGGTGCCCGTACAGATCAACGGCAAGGTCAAAGCCCGCATCAACGTGGCTGCCGATGCGGACCAGGATGCGGTCTTCGAGGTTGCTCTGGCCGATGCCAAGATCGCCGAACTGACTAGTGGAAAGAACGTAGTGAAGAAGATCTACGTGCCGGGCCGCATGGTCAACCTCGTCGTCAAGTAATTACTCCTCCCAAAACTCCGTGGCGCACAGCGCTATGCCGTGTGCCCGGATTCCCTGGCCGACCTCCAGTTTCTCGTTCACAATGAGCGGCAGGCCGTCGAGGTCGCATACCCAAAACTCCCCCATGCCCAGCTTATTGCTGTGCTTGGCGATGCCCCCGATGGTTCCCGCCACCTCTACCTGCGGGTTGAGCATGCTGGGCTTTAAGTTCCGATAAAAGCGTTCGGTAGCAGGAGAATTCAAAGAAAATTCCTCCGGCTCCCCCACCTCGTACCGCAAGGCCACAACCGCCGGCTGGACCTGTCCCTCTAGCTTTTCCCCTCCGACGGGGTTTCCCGCTGGCAGGGCAAAGGGTGCATCCGCCAGTGCTGCGAACCGTAAATCCCCCGTCTCCACAATGCCGATATAGGGCGTTGCGCGATAAATCGTTCCTAGGGCCTGTTCCCCTCCCCGATACGAAGGAACTGCGGCCCACTCCCCTTCGTACTCCATCGCGGTGACCGCCATATCGGACGGATCAGCGTGAAAAAGGACTCGATCAAATCCAGGTGCATCCCATATTTCGCGGCTTGTGGGTAGCTCGGCGATGAGCTCTTCAATATCCATTAGATCGAAACCACATGTGCTAAATAGCTTATCCATGCTCGCCATTTTAAACACTTCGGTCGCTTCTCCCGAGACGCCGTTTGTTCCAGCGGACGGATCGCTACCAAGACTCTTTGTTTAACTATTTAATTTTTATGCCAATAACATAGCAGTTAAAACATTTGGATAAGCCCGCCAATAGTGTTCCAAAAGCAAAGCAATTATGATTTTGGCCCTAAAGATGTAGAGGCATTAAATTGTTGACGTGCTATACGCCCGCCGTATTAAAGTAGTAGGAGTTGTTGTATCAACTCCCGATCGCCTAACGGGTTGCTAGATCAACTACGCTGTATAAGCTGTTAAATAACGGCAACCGAAGGAGGATAGCCATGCGTGTGGAGCAGAGTGCGGCATGGGGAGATTTTGTCACTATGCAAGAGCTGCTGCATGCGCGACTTTCTGCACAGTTGCAGAGAGACTCTAGTCTAAGCGAGGCGGACTATGCGGTCTTGGCGGTGTTGCATCGCCGCCGCAAAATTCATACCCGTCCGCACGAATTGGGGACGGAACTACGATGGGAAAATCGCGCCTGCATCGACAGCTGGTGCGCATGGAATCACGAAAATTAGTCTCCAGGCGGGAAGCACCGGAACTTGGGCCTCGAGCCATTGAAGTCACTGTGACGGAAAAGGGAAGTGCCGCCTTCGGTGCGGCAATAGCGCGCCACACCGCCGCAGTTGATGAAATCGTGGTGAGCACCCTTAGTGACGAAGACCTACAAACTTTGGGGGAAATTTCTCGGAAGTTGTTGCGTGGGATTGATGAGCAGGGCGCTGGAGAGTTCGCTTCTGAAGCCTAACCGCGTATGCAAAAGGCACCCGCCATGACGGCGGGTGCCGGGGAATATTAGCAGGGCGCAGCCTAGGCAATTTTAAGGACGGTGCGTCCGTGGTGGGTGCCCTCTAGAAGGGACTTGGATTCCTCGACCACGTCCGAAAGTGGAATCGTTGTGGTCAGGGACTCAAGAATGGAACGGTCTAGCTTCCGAGCCAAGAGCTGCCAAGCGTTCTGGCGGTAGTGCAGTGGGGCGTCTACGGAATTGACGCCGGCAAGGTGTACGTTGCGCAGAATGAACGGCAGCACGGTGGTGGCAAGATCCGGGCCGGCGGCCATACCGGTGGAGGCGACGGTGCCGCCCCAAACCGTGCGAGCCAATACATTGGCCAAAACGTGGGAGCCGGAGGTATCGACAGCACCGGCATAGGTTGCCTTCTGCAAGGGTTTTCCGGCCTCGGCGAACTCGGCGCGGTCCACAATGGTGTGGGCACCGAGCTCGTGAAGGTACTGGGAATAGTCATCTGGACGGCCGGTCATGGCGTGGACCTCGTACCCGGCATTGGACAGGAGGTTCACGGCGATGGAGCCGACACCGCCGGTCGCGCCGGTGACCAGAACGGGGCCATCGGGAAGCCCGCGCAAAGAGTTGACGCACAGTGCAGCGGTATAGCCCGCGGTGCCGACAGCGGCTGCCTGCTCAGCGGTGAAGTCTGCGGGGAGCGCGACCGTGGCCTGGGAGTTAACGCGCTGCTTCGGGGTGTAGCCGCCGTGGCGGAATTCGCCAAGGCCATCACCGAAGGAGGCAACCAGGGTGCCTACCGGTAGGCGCTCTACGCTGGACTCGGAAACGGTGCCGACCACGTCGATGCCCGGGACAAGTGGGCTGGTGCGCATGACACCGCGGTCGCCCGCGATTGCCATGGCGTCCTTGTAATTCAGGGAAGAATAAGAAACATCAACGGTAAGGTCGCCTTCGCCGAAGAACTCTCCCTCTTCAAAGGAGGTCGTGACGGTTTTATCTTCGTTGCGAGTTACTAGTAGCGTGCTCATGCTCACCATCGTACGTTAAATGTGATGCAGGGATTCGACAGCGAATCTCCCGGGAATTTTTCAGACAGGCTTGTTAAATTGGGCATTATGACGACGACCACTGGATCCACCCGCACTTCGCACCAGGTAAGGGCGCAAGGCGCGCCTTCCAAGCGCACGTTGTGGCGCAGTGCTGGCGTTGCCTGCGTGGTCGTTGTGGTGGCTATTGCCGTAGCTACAGTGGGCAAGCCGTTTATTGATATTCCCGGCGTGCTCGATGCCTCTGCACATGCCCGCCGCAGCCTGGATCTGCAAATGTTCAACGGCTTTAATAACCCTCATCCGTGGTGGGGACCGTGGACCAATACCTTGGGCAATATAGCGCTCTTTTTCCCACTTGGCGCGTGCTTGGTAGTGATGGGGCAACATTCGCGCCACGTCCGCTTTGGCCGTGGCGGAACCATCCTTCTAGCCATGGCGCTCAGCTTGGGCATCGAAACTACCCAATATCTATTCTCACTGGGCTTTAGCGATGTCGACGATGTGGTTTTCAATACCCTTGGAGCGGCCTTGGGCGCGTTCCTAGTTAGCCGCAAGAGCGCACAGGCGCAGCTGCGAGCCGTCCGCGCTATCGGCTGGATGGCGGCTTTGGGCTTGGGTGCCCTCGCCGCCGCGATTGTGGCCGGAGTAATTGTCTAAGTACCCAGGCTGACGCGGTGCCCGAAATTAAACATATCGAGGGAATCTCCCTCTTCGAGGCACTCAAACATACCGGCGGCGTCGGTGGGAACTATGCCGGTGACCTGTGATACCCCGTAGTCCTGAAGGAGAATAGGGGCCAGAGGCGTTGAGGGCCCCAAGACTACATTGAAGGACTCGCGGGAGAGCTCGAGCAGGCGGGGCGCGGTCTTATTAACAAAGGCGGAGCCGGTAATGAAGACATAATCGCACTCGGGCAGTATGTACTCGGCGGCGGAATCGGGGTAGTCGCCCTCATTGAGCGAACGCTCTAACATATAAAAATCCGCCGCCTGGTTGAGCGCCTTAGGCGCAAAAGGGAAGTGGCCAATGACGGCGACCTTCTTACCCGCGACGGCTTCGCGGAAGGGACCGAAGATGTGGGGCCAGGGGGCGTCGGCAAGCGCAAAGCCATGTTCATTGGCCACGGAAGGCGTGGCGTAATAGGAATTGAGCGCAGCCATGCCGAAGGACGCCTCTGAGAAATTCCAACTCTTGGCCAGCTGTGCGATGGCACGTAAGGGAACGCCGGAGTACTCAGCGCTCATCTGGGCGGGGCGGGAGGTTGCTGACATGGTCATGGCCACGCCGCAGCTAGGACTTTCGGTGTAAACGCGGGTCCACCGCGGGTTTTGGGCAGCGCGGGAGACCACTATGTCACGGGGAATGGCATCGATGAGGTCATCGTAGAGATCCCAGGCGGACATGAATAAACCAGCTTTTCCTTATTGTTTGGCACTGCTTGTGAGGAGGCAGTTTAGTCGAATAGGTGGGGAGTACCCTATAGCTTTAGTCACATATATTCGCAACGGCTTGCGCAGTCTGTTTAGCAAAGGGGCTTACCCCAGTAATGGTGGCGGAGCCGGGTCCGGTCCAGGTGCCGTAGCCTACGAGGAAGAGACCGTCGACGGCGGGGGAGGTACCATCAAGGAGCCCGCGGATAGGCCGGAGAGCAGGCCGGAAACCGGTGCACCAGATGAGATGGTCCGCGTTGACTTCAGCAAGAGAAGAAAACATGGGGGTGGCCTGCAAAAGCCCAGAATCCCGTGCCCGCAGGACAGGTGGAACCATCACAATATCGCCCAAGTTGGAATCCGCGCCGGGGTCTGGCTCGCCGCGCAGCATTGCGTTGAGGCGGGCGCGATTGCGCTGAAACAGGACTCGACCATCAACATCATCGGGCATCCACCGCGGGGAGCTGCGGGTGTACCAGGTTGTCTCTACGCCGGAGAGTAGGAGCTCGGCCGCGATTTGGGCACCGGAATTGGCCGCGCCCACGACCGCCACGGTAGATTCGGCAAAGTCCGCGGGGCCCGGATAGAAGGCGGAATGCCATTGCCTTCCGCCAAAGTTGCCGGGGTAGTAGGGGATAAAAGGTGCGGACCACGTGCCCGTTGCCGCTACGACCGTGCGCGAGGTGAGTTTCTCTTCCCCCGCATAAACGTGGAAGTACGCGCCGTCATGGGTCACCTCATCCACTGTGACTGGCCGACGAATGGGCAGTTCATAACGCTGCTCATAGCGTGCAAAATAATCAATAACGTGGCTGGCCGGTGGAAAGCCCTCGTAGTGGGGCATGGGCCATCCCGGCAGGTTGGAAGAGGCCGCATTGCTAAAAAGCGTCAGGGAGGGCCAGGTATGGCGCCAGGCTGCGCCAGGACCGGATTCTGCATCCAGAAGGACAAAATCTAGGCCCTTCTTGCGCAGGTAATAACCCACCGCGAGGCCTGCCTGGCCGGCACCAATGACTATGCAGTCCAGCATCAAATGAGCTTTCTCTCTCGTGCCACGGTCACCGCGGCGGTGCGGGTTTCCACGCCCAACTTTTGGAAAATATGGATGAGGTGGGTCTTGACCGTGGCCTCGGAAATGAACAGCTGCTTGGCTAGCTCCTTATTAGAGGAACCGCTAGATAACGCCCGCAAGATTTCCAGCTCGCGGGTGGACAGTGATTCTTGCGGTCGGCCTACACGCTGGGCGAGGAGATCCACAACCTCCGGCGCTAGGGTGCGGCGGTGCGCGGCGGTATTGAGGACGGCTTCGTGCAACGCCTGCTCGGGGGAGTCTTTGAGCAGGTAGCCCATCGCGCCGGCTTCCACGGCGGCGAGGATATCGGCCTGCGTGTCATAGGTGGTCAAGATGAGCACGGGCGGGCCGCCGGCGTCTACTACGCGCTTGGTGGCTGCGATGCCATCCACGTCGGGCATCTGGATATCGCAGACTACAGCGTCTACCTGCGGGGCATCTGCAGTAAAAAGCTTATCCACATCCGCGCCGGTGGAGCCCTCCATTACTACCTCGACATCGGAGAAGGTATTGAGAATGGCGCGCAGGCCGGCGCGGATCACTGGGTGATCATCAATAAGCATGACATTAACCATTGCTTCGCTCCTTCAGCGGTATACGGACGGCCAGGGCGGTGCCTTCGCCCGATTCTAGGTTCATAGTGCCGCCCACGCTCTCCACGCGGTCGCGCAAGCCGGTAAGCCCGAAGCCATGATCCTTATTATCCCTGCTAGGGGAGGCGGTTACGCCGCATCCATTATCAACAACGTCCAGGGTGACAGCATCTTCGAAAAGTCCGAGCGTGACCACTGCACGCGAGGCGTGGGCGTGTTTGATGACGTTATTGAGACCCTCCTGCGCGGCCCGCACAATGACCTTTTTGATCTGGGCAGGCACCTTGCCGCTGCCGGAGACCACCAGTTCAAAGGTGGTATCTTCGCCCAAGGCTTTCACGCGGCTGCGCATTTGGGATAGCAGGGAATTGAGCTGGGTTTCCAGCCGCTCATCGGGGCCGGCGAGCTCCCGGACAAAGCGGCGGGCCTCGGCCAGATTCTCGCTGGCGACTTCCTCGATAATTTCCAGCTGCTCCTCTTTGGTTGCTGGATCAGTGGTGCCGCGGGCCGCACGGGAGAGCAGCAGAATAGAACTAAGACCTTGTGCGACGGTGTCGTGAATCTCGCGAGAGAGCCGCTCGCGCTCCTCCAGCCGGCCGGCTTGGTGCTCGCTTGCGGCTAGCTCGGCCTGGGTTTCGCGCAGCTGCTTGGCGATGTCCCTATGGTGCGCCGCCTCCGCCTGCAGTCGCCGCTGGATGAAAAAGACCGTGGCCGCAAAGGCGGTACCGATAAGCGGTCCTACCGCAGCAGCGATGGTCCAGCCCTCAGGATGTAGCCAGGCGGGGATGAAAGCGGCAGCCGCCCACAATATGGCGATGGAGACCAGCCCAGGCACGGTGGGCAAGGCGCGCAGAAAGACAAAAATAAGTGGGAACTCCAGCCACATGAAATCCTGCGCATGGACCATCAAGCCCAGCCAGAGGAGGCAAAGTCCACCCAGCCACAGCCACGTGGGCAACCAGCGTTGTGCGGCATACACCACGGCGAGTGCGATGGCTAAGCCAATAACGCGGGCATCGAGCCGGCCGTCCACGTAGGCACGCGCTACGCCGAAGACCAGCAGAAACGCGAACATGGCGTGCAAACCATAGACCCATAATTTCTGTCCTTTAAACACAACCACCCAGGATATCCGCGCAAGGGTGGACAGTGAATCAACCACTTGGTTGACTAGAGGTTCAGCGAGCTGGCCGATTACTTCTGACCTGCATAAAGCGAATATAGAAGTATGTTTCTAGCAATCAGAGAAATCACCACAGCGCGCGGCCGTTTCGCGCTCATTGGCGGCACGGTTGCGCTCATCACCCTTTTGCTCGTGATGCTCTCCGGCCTAACGGAGGGCCTTTCCAAGCAAAATACTTCCGCTTTGGAGTCCCTGGAAAAGGAGTACCCGTATATTTCCTTCTCTACCGAGGACCCCTCCTTCAGCGAGTCCGCGATGCATGCCGGCGATATCGCCAGCGACGGTATTCCCCTCGGCGCGGCGCAGACCAAGCTGGAGGGTCACGGCGGCGTTGCCGTCCTCAGCTTGCCAGCCGGCACCCAGGTTCCGGGCACCGATAAGACCATCCCAGAGCAGGGCGTGCTCCTGCCAGATTCCATCGATGCGGCCGAAACCGTCCCCCTAGGCGGCGCCGACTTCTCGGTGGAGGGCACCGTCCCGGAGACCATGTACTCCCACTCTGCGGTGGTATGGGCTTCCACCGAGTCTTGGCAGCAGATTAGCCACGCCCCGAAGGGCGTGGTGGGCACCGCCGCACTGTATAAGTATGAGGTTCCCGGCTCCGTCAAGGTTTCCAAGTCCTTCACCGGTCTAGCGGGCTATCAGTCTGAACGCGGCTCGCTGCTTACCATGCAGGGCTTCTTGTACGGCATCTCCGCGCTAGTCACCGTCGCTTTCTTGACCGTATGGACCATTCAGCGCACCCGCGACCTGTCTATTTTGCGCGCGCTGGGCGCCACCGTGCGCTACCTGCTGCGCGATGCCCTGGCACAAGCCGCCATCATCTTGGCTGCCGGCACCATCCTGGGCGCTGTCGTTGGGTGGGCGCTCGGCGCGCTCGCCTCCGGCACCGTTCCTTTCGATGTCTCTTTGCGCAGCATTGCCGTTCCTGCGGTTGGTATTTGGGTCCTCGGTATGGCCGGCGCCCTCGTCGCTACCCGCCGCGTAGCTAAAGCCAACCCACTCGATGTACTTGGAGGAAACGCTTAACATGTCCACCATTCTTGATATTCGCAATGCCACCGTGACCTACCAGGACGGCGAGACAACCACTACCGCGCTTGCCGACGCCTCCCTCAAGGCCGAATCCAATAGCCTGACCGCCATCGTGGGTGAGTCCGGTTCTGGTAAATCCACGCTACTATCCGTAGCCGCTGGGCTGATCACCCCGGATTCTGGTTCCGTACAGGTAGATGGCACCCGGTCCATCATCTTTCAGCAGGCCAACTTGCTGTCCTCGCTCAATGTGCGCGACCAACTATTGATTATGGATCACATCGCTGGCCGCAAGCTGCGCCCACAGCGCGCCGATGAGCTATTGGACTTTGTGGGCCTGGCAGGTATGGGAAACCGCCGCATGGGCCAGATGTCTGGCGGCCAGCGCCAGCGCGTCAATATCGCTCGTGCGCTCATGGAGCAGCCAGACCTGCTGCTGGCGGATGAGCCTACCTCCGCGCTCGATTCTCACCTTTCCCAGGAGATCATCCGCCTTTTGCGCGATGTCACCCAAGAGATGAAAACCGCCACCGTGCTGGTGACCCATGACCGTTCCCTGCTGACCTTCGCTGACCGCGTGGTTGAGGTCAAAGACGGTCACGTTTCCGAGCAGGAGAAGGTTTCCGTGCTCAGCTAGCGCCGCATCACTAGCAACCTTGCGATTGCTTGGGGCACCGCCGCGGCAATCTGGGAGGCAGAGCAAATCCCAAAGCCGTCTGGGGTGTGGGCGGCAATAGCGGCAGCGTGTTGGTGTATGGCTGCGGCGTGCAAAATCTCCGCAATGATCCCCTTCGCATCTACCTCAGCAAAATTCAGCTGGGCTAGCGTGGCGCCGAGGATGCCAGAAAGCACGTCACCGGATCCGGCGGTAGCTGCATAGGAGTGCCCCGCGTTCATGCCATAAATTTCCTGCCCGGGGGCCGTGACCGTGGTGATCCGGCCTTTGTGCAGGATAAAGCAGTCGAGCGCTAAGGCAAGCTCCTGCAGGCGTACGCCTAAACCCTCCGAAAGATCGAGTGCGCGGCCAAGCGTAGCCGTATAGAGCCGCTCAAATTCCCCGGCATGCGGGGTAAGAACCGCGCAAGGATGATCGTGTACAAGTTTGCGCAGGTCCTCATTGCTAGCCAGCACCGTGAGCGCGTCCGCGTCGATAACTGTAGGCAGCTTGCGTGCCAGCACAGCCCGTAATTCCGCTGCCGCTTCCGGCCCGGTGCCTCGTCCTGGGCCTACTACCCAGGCTTGAGCATGGACCTTTTCTTCAGCGCTTGCATGGGGCACTACCTCCGGCAGGCTTGCGACCACAGAGTCATTTCCTACGACGCGGACCATGGAGGGGGTGGCCCGCACCGCGCCCGTGGCGGCGAGTATGCCCGCGCCGGGAAAGGTAGTGCTGCCAGCGCATACCGCGGTAACCCCACCGGTGTACTTGGTGCTTTTTGCCCCCGGCGTCGGATCCAGAATTGGCCCCGTGCAGCCCACCGGCTTTGGGGCGGTAACCAGGCCTTGGTCACCTGTGAGTACCGGCTCGGTTGGCCACTGATAGGGCAAGGGGATGGTGGGTTCATTGGCGATATGGCCCACCGGTTCTGCGGTGGCAGACAGCTCTTCTGCAAAAGAGCGCGGCGCGCCTGGCAAGAGGAGATCGCAGAGCACCACCGCGCCGCATTCTGGGGCACAGACGTGTCCGGCGCGGGCCCAGCCAAAGCTGATGGTCACGTCCGCTTCCACCGCATCGGTCGCAGCCACACCGGTATCGGCGTTAATCCCGGAGGGAATATCCACCGCGAGTACTGGAACTCCACGTTTTTTGGCTTCGGCATAGGCGCTGAGCGGGGCACCGGAAAGGCCGCGGGTGGAGGAGAGGCCGGCGACGGCGTCGATAAGCAGATCGGCATCCCCCAGACTGTGCACAATGGTCCCGCCGGCTGCGGTAAACGCCTGCAGTGCGGGTTCGTGGGCGCTATTCGCCGCGAGGATGGCCTCGACTGAATAACCATCCTCCGCCAGGAAAGCGCCAGCGTAGAGGCCATCGCCGCCATTGCCGCCTGGGCCGACGAGGATACTCACTCGCCGCCCAGGGCCGAGCATAGCTGCGGACGTGGCTGCTACGCCGCGCGCGGCCAAGCGCATGAGCTCATCGGCAAAGTTTTGCTGGGCTAGAAGGGAATCCTCCGCCGCACGGACGGCAGCAACGCTATAGGCATATCGCATGCCCGCCAGGATAGGCCTTTAAGGAGCCGGCTGGCAGGTCGGACACCAGAATAGGTTGCGTCCCTCCATGACTCTTTCCGCCACTGGGGTGCCGCACACATAGCAGGGCAAACCGGCGCGGCGATAGACATATACCTCCCCGCCATGGTCGTCTTTACGCGGTTCGCGCCCCATGGCTTCGGGAGAATGCTCGGGCCGAACCGTATCGATGCGGCCGTGCTCCACCCCGTACTCCATTAGCTGCACTAGGTCGGCCCACGTGGCGTCAAAGGTTTCACGGGAAACGTCGCGGCCAGGCAGGAAAGGGGAGAGGCCATGGCGAAAGAGGGTTTCTGCGCGGTAAATATTGCCCACGCCGGCATAGAGGTGCTGGTCCATCATCAGCGAGCCAATGCTGCGTCGCGATTTGTGCACCTTGGCCCATAAGGCCTCCACATCGGCGTCTGGGCGCAGCGGATCCTGGCCTACCTTGGCCAGTTGTGCGCGGTACTCCTCTTCTGTAAGCAAGCGGCAAAACTGTGGTCCGCGCAGGTTGGCGGCCTCGGTGCCATTATCAATGCGCACCCGAATCTGTCCGCCGGTCTCCTCGCGGGGCTCGAAGCGCAGCTTGCCGATGAGCCCTAAGTGAATATAGAGGATATGGCGCGGATCCGGAGCGGTGAAGTGTACAAAAAGATGCTTACCGTAGGTTTCGGCCAGCTCGATGCGCTCGCCATCGAGAATCTCCGCCTCCGCCGCGAAGCGCCCCTGCGGGCTGGTCACGCGCAGCGGCATACCGCGATAATCCGCGTTGAATTTATTGGCTAGGCGGTGGATGACGTGACCTTCAGGCATAGAAGCCAGTCTAATCGGGAAGAATTTTCGGCCAAACCTGCCGCTAACCAGCCCACTTATTTGGGAGGTGATAATAGCGTAAACTCGAAATGCGGAATGATTTAACTCAGGGGAAGGCTTTCAAATCATGACGCACAAAATCGGCTTTGACCGCGAGAAATATATCGAGCTGCAGTCAAAGCACATTCACGCCCGCCGCGAGGAAATCGGCGGCAAACTCTATTTGGAGATGGGCGGCAAACTTTTTGACGATATGCACGCCTCCCGCGTGCTGCCGGGTTTCACCCCGGACAATAAAATCGCGATGCTGGAGCGCATCAAAGAGGACGTAGAAATCCTCATTTGCATCAATGCCAAGGACATCTCCCGCCAGAAGGTGCGCGCCGACCTAGGCATCCTCTACGAAGATGACCTGCTGCGCCTTGTAGATGTATTCCGCAGCCGCGGATTCTTGGTGGAAAACATCGTCATGACCCAGCTGGAGGAGGGAAACTCCCAGGCCGAGGCCTTCATCGAAAAGGCAGAGCGCCTTGGCCTCAAGGTGGCCCGACACCGCGTTATCCCTGGGTACCCCACCAATACGGACCTAATCGTGTCCGAAGAGGGTTTTGGCCGCAATGAGTTTGCGGAAACCTCCCGCGATCTTGTCGTTGTCACCGCGCCGGGCCCTGGCTCCGGCAAGCTGGCCACTGCGCTCTCGCAGGTTTACCACGAGCACCAGCGCGGCAATAATGCTGGCTACGCTAAGTTTGAAACTTTCCCTATCTGGAATCTCCCCCTAGAACACCCCGTGAACTTGGCCTATGAGGCCGCCACGGTGGACCTCAACGATTCCAACATTATTGACCACTTCCACCTGTCCGCCCACGGCGAATCCACCGTGAATTACAACCGCGATGTGGAAGCATTCCCGCTGCTGCGCACGCTTTTGGAAAAGCTTACCGGCACCACCCCATACCAGTCTCCGACGGACATGGGCGTGAACATGGCCGGATTCTGCATTACTGATGATGCCGTGTGCCGTGCCGCCGCCCAACAAGAAATCATCCGCCGCTACTTCAAGGCGCAGGTGGAAGAAGCTCGTGCGGGCTTGGGCACCGAGCAGTCCGAGCGAGCCGCGGTCATCATGGCTAAGGCCGGCATCAAGGTTGAAGATCGCCCTGTGGTGGCGCCTGCTCGCCAGCGTGCGGAAGAAACCGGTGAACCCGCCTCCGCTATGCAGCTGCACGACGGCACCATAATCACCGGCCGCACCGCGCCCTTGCTGGGCTGCTCGGCGGCGATGCTGCTCAACGCGCTGAAGCACCTGGCGGGCATCGATGACGATATCCACCTGCTGTCGCCCGAGTCCATCGAGCCGATTCAAACGCTTAAGACCAAGCACCTGGGTTCCAAGAATCCACGCCTGCATACCGACGAGGTGCTGATCGCCTTGTCCGTGTCTGCGGCGAAGGATGACAATGCCCGCAAGGCGCTGGAGCAGATCAAGGAACTTGCTGGTTGCGACGTCCACACCACCACCATCCTGGGTTCTGTGGATGAGGGAATCTTCCGCAACCTTGGCGTGCTCGTGACCTCTGACCCAGTCTTTGCCCGCAAGAAGGCGCTGTACCAGAAGCGCTAGGTTCTGCGTATTAGAGAGTCGGCCCTTTCAGCTTGTGCTGGAGGGGCCGCAGTCATATAAGGAAGAGCTACAAGATTGGGGATCTGCGCAGCTGCGGGCCTAAGATTAGGGCGTGACTATTGGCAAAGTTCTCCTATATTACTGCTTTACCCCCATCGAAGATCCCACCGCAATCATGCTGTGGCAGCGCACCTTGTGCGAGTCCCTGGGGCTCAAGGGGCGCATCCTCATTTCCGAGCACGGCATCAACGGCACCGTTGGCGGCGATATGGAAGCCTGTAAGCGCTACGTCCGCCAAACCAAGGAATACCCCGGCTTTAAGCGCATGCAGTTCAAGTGGTCCGAAGGCGGCGCGGATGACTTCCCGCGGCTTTCGGTCAAGGTGCGCGATGAAATCGTGGCCTTTGGCGCGCCGGGCGAGTTGAAGGTGGATGAAAACGGCGTCGTTGGCGGCGGCGTGCACCTCAAACCAGAAGAAGTCAATAAGCTGGTAGAAGAACGTGGCGAGGAGGTCGTCTTCTTTGACGGCCGCAACGCCATGGAAGCGGAGATTGGCAAGTTTAAAAATGCCGTCGTGCCCGATGTGAAAACCACGCATGATTTCATCGAGGAAATCGAGTCCGGCAAGTATGACTGGATGAAGGATAAGCCGGTGGTGTCCTACTGCACCGGTGGCATTCGCTGCGAAATCTTATCCTCGTTGATGAAGAACCGCGGCTTCAAAGAGGTCTACCAGATCGATGGCGGCATCGTGCGCTATGGCGAAAAGTACGGCAATGATGGCCTGTGGGAAGGCTCCATGTATGTCTTTGACAAGCGCATGCACCACGAGTTTGGCCAAGGACTCCAAGACCCCGGCTTTATCCAGCTGGGCCACTGCGTGCACTGCGGTAAGGGCACGAATACCTTCCACAATTGCATCAATGAAGATACCTGCCGCCAGCAGGTACTCATCTGTGATGACTGCATCCAGCACGTAGAAACGCAGCATTGCGGCCGGCCAGATTGCGCCGAGGTGGCAGCAAAATTCGTCGACCAAGATTCGAGGTCTTGATTAGAAACTGCCAAGTGCTGTCGAAACAGGCGTGAGATCGGGAGAGGCAACGCTCGGCAGATGCTTTGCTTCGGCGCAGGGTGGGCTGAGCGTTAACTAAAAAGTTAATAGAGTTTTACCGCCATTTTACTTGCTGCAAATTACTTTCAAGTATGTTGATTTTTATAGGTTCCGGCTTTGACCGCTGCGTTGCAGGATCGCACGTATCGGTGGCAGGCGGGCCGAAGGCTTTCACATTCGACTTGAGGAGTTTAATTTTATGCTCAGTTTTAAGATGAAGGGGGGCGCGTTGCCGCAGCTGCACTCGTTGCCCTAGGTACGATTTCTGTCGCGGTTCCGTCCGCCGTTGCGGCTGAACAAACTAATGAGGCGGTCAGCGCGGTTAGTGACGCTGCTGGAAAAGAAGTGGCTCCTGAAATTGCGAAGAATTTGAATGAGTGGGCAGCATCGCAGGATCTTGATCTCGATGCCGAATTTCAAGAGGAACCTGTAACTATCTCTACCGAGACTCAAAAGGCCCTTGCTGATAAGCACATTGTAATGTTCAACCGCGCAGGGATTGAACCCCCACCGGGTTATGTGTATGACCCTTCAAAGGGAAGCCTGAATGACTATTGTACGAAGTCTCCGGATCAGTTCCCCGCTCCCGGCGACAACGCTGATTTCTCTGGTGCATGTGCAAAGCACGACATGTGCTATGGAGCCCATAAGGATCCCGGTGAGCGTGTGGGTTGCAATGTTCAACTAAATAAGGACATGGTTCATATTTGCAAGAGCGTCTATCCAAATGCCGCAGATCCGCGTAGGGGAGGCTGTCTTGCGACTGCAGGAACCTATTTTGCTGCCGTGACTGCAGCTCATCCTAGCCAGTGGAACCCTACGATTTCGGGATAAAAGAAGCAAAGGAGAGTAACTATGGCAAGTGGAAAACTCCGTCCGGTTTGGCCTGAATTGGTGGCGGCTGTCTTAGGGGTGGCTCTCGTTCTTATGGCCCCAGTCAGAATCGGTTGGATCGGCACTGTGGTCATTTTTCTGTCTGTGGTTTCCGCAATTACCACGTTAATTCTCTCGAAACAGTCCGCGAAGGTCCAGTTTATAGGAATGATTATCGGCATCATTGCGATTGCAGTCGGCCTGTTAATCGGTTCAAAGGGCGATGGGGAAACTGCGATCTTCTCGCCGGCCCTTGTTTGGGTGTTTGGTGCGGGACTAGTGATGTCGACCCTTTGCACCTTGATAGCTCGAAATTTGAAAGTTAATTCAAAGCAAACAGCTTAGGATTTTGAGTCTTTTCTCCGGCGGCCTCGTCTACCTATCGAACATAGTAGGCGGGGCCGTACTCATGCTTGCTGGACTGGCTGGTTAGGTGTTTGTAGGGGACAGTGGATTCAGAGAGTTAAGGCCGGTCTTGGAAAGTCAGTACCTATGACTGGTTACGATCAGCAAGTAGTGTAAACGCATTTGGCAGCCCAGGTAGCCAAGCAGGAGAGCTAGTCGCGCGCCGCTTCCTTGTGGAAGGAGTCCCACCACCATTGCTGCCATGCGGTGGCGTGGGGGTTGCTGGGCGGATAGATAACGCCACTGGGTGTGTGCAGTTCGGTCACCGGGCTGATGCCGTGGAGCGAGTTGAGGAACCACAGGGGGCACTCGGCGGCGAGCTCGGGGGTGATGGGGCGCGTTTCGGTGTGAATTCCAAGGTCTGAGGCGCGCCGGGCAACTTGGCGCAGCGTGATGCTAGGCAGCGCCAGCCCGGTGGGGAGGATGAGCGTTTCCCCATCCCAAGCGACGAGCGCGCCGGTGGTGGTCTCCACCATGGCGCCGGAGGAATCCACGATGGCGGTGTCATCGGTACCGTCTGCTTGGTATTCGGCGCGGAAGCCTGCCAGCGCTGGGAAGTCGGGGCCCTTGACCAAAGGCTGCGTGCGCGGGTCCGGGGCTTGCACATAGGTCAGCCGGGTGGTTCTGCGCGCAGGGGGTGCGGGTCGAATATCGAGGCGCAGGTGTCCGCCGGCTAGCGAGATGCGGGGAAAAAGATCGCCGGGGGCGAAGCGCTGCAGCATCGCGGGCACGAACCCGGCGGGAAGCGGCCCCGCCACCGACTCGAAGCGCCGGAGGTGAAGGCGAAGGGCGTTTGAGTGGGCGTCGGCAAGCATCCGCCAAGAATCCGCCACGTCAAAGGGGCCGGTGTGGGCCTGGCTTGGAATGAAGCTGCTTTCGTGCCAGAGGTAGGTGCTCATTGCCACGCTCCCAACACGGATTGGGCCTTGAGGTTGCGCTCCTCCAGCTCGGCGGCCGGATCCGAATCCAAAACGATGGCCCCGCCGGCCCCGATAGTGACCGCAGCGCCCGCGCGTAGGGCCGTGCGGATGACCACGCTGAGATCGGCTTGCCCATCGAAGCCCAAGTAGCCCACCACGCCGGAGTAGACCCCGCGCGGGCCGGTTTCGAGCTGATCGATGATTTCGCAGGTGCGCAGCTTTGGCGCGCCCGTCATCGAGCCGGGAGGAAAGGTGGCGCGGAGGGTATCGATCGCAGTGGCATTGGCGCGCAGCGCTCCGGTAATGGTGGACACCAATTGATGGACCGTGGCATAGCTTTCTACCTGCATCAACTTCGGTACGCGCACGCTGCCGGGCTCGCATACCCGGGAAAGGTCATTGCGCAGCAGGTCGACGATCATGAGGTTTTCGGCGCGCGTCTTCGGGTCCGTGGTCAGCAACGCCGGATCCTGGTCGGCGGAGATAGTGCCCTTAATCGGCTTGGCCTCCACCTCACGGCCGCGCACGGTGAGGAAGCGCTCAGGCGAGGCGCTGCAGACTTCCACGCCATCGAAGACGAGGTGCGCGGCATAGGGAGCGGGATTGTGTGAGCGCAGTTGGGAATAAAGCTCCCCCTCGGCCCCGGCCGAGTAGGTATCGGTTAGGCAGACTTCGTAGCTCTCCCCGGCGTGCAGGAACTCCTGAGCGCGCTTAATCCGCTCCAGGTAGTCGGGGCTGCGCCAGGCGCCTGCGCTTAGCGACGCCCTGCGGCCCTCCCCAGTCTCCTGTGGTTCATCCGTACTCAAGGCGGCTTCTAATCGGTCCAGCAGTTGCTCGGCGCCGTCGCCAGCCAGGCAGCACAGATGCGCTGTTTCTTCCTGGTGGTCATAGACCATAAAAGACTGCGGCCGCACAAAATAAGCATCCGGGTAAGGGGAGCGGTGGCTTAGCTCAATGGGCAGGGTGAGCTGGGCGCACTCATAGCCTAGGTAGCCGATAACCCCGCCGGTGAAAGGAAGTTCTGGAGCGTTGGCGATGCGGGTAGCGAGCTCGCGGTCCAAGAGGGTAAGGATATCGGGGGCGTCACCAAGCCTATAGCGGAAAGAACGACTCAATGCGCCAGCGGTATCTCCGAGGATGGAGTAGCGCCCGCGCGGATCCGCGGAGTCGAGGAAGAAGGCATCTTTTCCTTCGGCGCGCAGGGTAGCAAAGACCTGCGGGCAGTCCACCGCGCCGGGAACCTCGCGGTGGAGCAGGCGGAACCCACCCAGGAAGTTGCGCATAATATCCCGGCCGTGCTGGGTAAGCACCGACTCCGGGTGGAATTGCACGCCCCAGTGCGGCAAACCATCGACCTTGAGCGCTTGAATGACGCCATCCTCGCTGCGGGCATGAACGGTGATACCGGGGACCTCGTCAATCTGCAGGGAGTGGTAGCGCACTACCTCGAAATTTTGCGGGATTCCGGCAAAAATACCCTCGCCCGAGTGGCTAATAGTGGAGACAAAACCGTGGCGCGGTTGTGGTGCACGAGAAACCTGAGCGCCGGCCAAGAGGCCCAGCCCTTGGTGGCCAAGGCATACGCCCAGCACCGGAATCTCGGCCGCCGCTGCAGCGGTGATGATGGCTCGGGCAGCACCGAAGTCCTCCTCCCGCTCAGGCGTGCCCGGACCGGGAGAAATCACCACATGAGAAAATTCGCCGGCACGGACGCGCTCGGCCAGCCCTTCCGCCTCGCCGGCAGCAATAACGAGTGGGTGACGCCCGTCTACCTCTGCAATGAGGTGAGCCAGGTTGAAGGTATAAGAATCGTAATTATCAAGCAGGAGGATCATCGGGAGGGGGGGAAGTTTTCTATGCGGCAGCCGAGTCCATGAGAAATAGCTGGATATCGGTAATGGTCCAGAGCATGAAATTGCAGGCCATCACCCAGAAAATGGCCATCCAACTGCGCCAGCGCAAATAGCGGTGCAGCTTGCGCACCATGATGATGGCGCAGCCAATCATGCCGAAGAAGGGAATGATCGGGGTGGTCAGGCTAAAGAAGGTGCGCTGCCCATCGGTGCAGAGCCACGTAGCGGTGCCATCTTCGCATAAAGGACCGCCCATAAGCCTAGCGGCGAGCGCGACCGCGAAGCCATAGAGCGCGGAGATGACAAGGACTGCGAGCATGTACCAGACGGCTTGCCGGGTAGAGCGGCGGTTAGCAGCGGCAATCTCTAAAGGATCCGGCTCATCGGCCAGCTCATCGAAACTCTGCGGTTCAGGGCGGCGCAGATTGGCATAGTCAGCATCGGATGTCAGATCGTTTTCGGGATGCTTTGGTCGCTGGCTCATACCCCAATCCTAACCGCAGGCTGGGTGGACCAAGATGGGCACCCGAATATGCGGCAGCAGCTCCGTGGCAGTAGAACCCAAGAATACGCGGGCGATGGGGCCTTGCGGGGTGGAGGCCATAAGCATGAGATCGCCCTTTTTCCACTTGAGCGAATCCACTGCGCCGCCCCAGCCGGCACCGGAACCAATTTCAGAGGTGACATCCAGCTCTGGGAATTTCTCCTGGATGCAATCGCGGGCGCGATCCAGCATGGCAAGGGAATCCTCGAGCCACTCTGCCGCCAGCTCGAGCGCCATATCGTGCTTATCCTTCGACGGGGTACTGAGCAAGCCCTTTGCCGAGAAAGCCAGCAGGCGCAGCGGCAGGTTCCAGCGATTGGCAAGCTCGGCTGCGGCGAGCATCTCATGATCTTCGCGCGGGCTGCGTTCAGTAATGGCAAAGTTAAAGCGGGTGACGCCGTGCTTGGACAGCTTTACCTTGCGAGGCACCAAGCCCAACGGTTGAGGAGAATAATGTAGCAAGGTATCGGCCGTAGAGCCGGCGAAGAAACGCCCCTTGGGTGCGGCCTGGTTGGGCCCCAAAATGATGAGGTCTGCCTCGAACTTCTTGGCCATTTCCGTCAGCAGATGGGGGCGCGAAGGGCCGTCGACCAATAGGGAGGGTTTCTCATCCCAGCAGCTACGCGGCACTCCGGCCTTATCGAGGGCGGCACGGGTAGCGGCGGCACAGGCCTCCTTTTGTCCTTTAAACCATTTTTTATATTTTCCGCCCAGTTTGCTGAGGGAAGTAGTAGTCCACGGCTGGAATACGGTAGAGATGACGCGTACCTGGATATCAGCGGTACGGGAAAGCCACGCGGCACACTCGAGTGCCTCGGTGCCGGAGGAAGAGGGGCTCCAAGAAATAAGGATGCGAAGTGGCTTTTCAGCCGAGCCCTTGCTCAGGGCTGGGAGATGTCCATCGGAAATATCAGTTGCCATACTGTACGAACTAGTGAGAGATTACGGTTTTCGCTTCTCTCAATTATCACGTTAAGCCGGAGAAAAATGAAATCACCGCGGGCAAAACTAGCGCTGTTCGCCGTTCATTGTGGGGCGATAGACATCTGCAAGCTTGGAGATGACAGTGGCTACTTCATTCGCGGTATCCAAATCTTCAGGCTCTAGCCACCGCATGATTTCTGCCAAGGCCGAGGCGCGCTGCTGTGAAACGATGGCGAGTTCAGATTCGCCCAATTGCGTCAGCGCTACCAGGACACCGCGGCGGTCTTCCTCATCGCGGTGGCGTTCCACGTAGCCGCGGCGCTCTAGCTGATAGAGCGCATTAGAGGCGGTGGGCATGCGGATAAGCTCTGCCTGCGCGATGGTGGATACGCGTGATGGGCCCCGCATACGCAGCTGGTTCATGATGGATACCTGGGAGGTGGTCAAAGAAGAGCCCTCTGCCGTGCGCTGGAAAATAAGGATGAGCTTATTGAGCGCCGGTTGGATGGAACGCGCGACCTCGACGGCATCCTCGTATGTAGACGGGGATTGAGCGGGGCCCTTCTCCTCATGTTGCTGCGTCATAGAAAACGATTGTATAGCTCGTTTTCTCTGCGCGGTAGTTTGGAAGTCAAAAAGTTAGCTTCCGGCAATAAAATCTTCCAGCTCGGCGCGTGCCACGTCATCGGCCTTTTGCACCGGCGGGGACTTCATCAGGTAGGACGAGGCAGGCAGTACTGGGCCGGCAACCCCGCGGTCGAGGGCAATCTTGGCGGCGCGCACGGCATCAATGATGATGCCGGCAGAGTTAGGTGAGTCCCAGACCTCCAGCTTGTACTCCAAGTTCAGCGGGACTTCGCCGAAGGCAGATCCTTCCAAACGGACATAGGCCCATTTGCGGTCATCGAGCCATTCCACATAATCCGAAGGGCCGATGTGAACATTGCGGTCCTCGCGCTTGCCGGCGATAGGCGAGTTGTGCAGGTTAGAGGTGACGGCCTGCGTTTTGGAAATCTTCTTTGATTCGAGGCGCTCGCGTTCGAGCATATTCTTAAAGTCCATATTGCCGCCCACATTGAGCTGCATGGTGCGCTCCAAGCGCACGCCGCGGTCCTCGAAGAGTTTTGCCATGACGCGGTGCGTAATGGTGGCACCTACCTGGGATTTAATATCATCGCCCACAATGGGCAGCCCGGCGTCTTCAAACTTCTTCGCCCATTCTGGATCAGAGGCAATAAAGACCGGCAGGGCATTGACGAAGGCGCAACCGGCATCGATGGCCGCTTGCGCGTAGAACTTATCCGCATCTTCGGAGCCCACCGGCAGGTAGGAAACTACGACGTCGGCGCCGGATTCGCGAAGGACAGCGGGGACGTCGGCAAGCGGGGCTTCTGATTCCGCAATGGACTCTTGGTAGTAACGGCCCAAGCCATCCAGGGTAGGCCCGCGCTGCACGGTAACGCCCAGGTTCGGGACGTCGGTAATAGAAATGGTGCAATTGCGGGAGCTGCGCGTGGCCTCCGCAAGGTCCTTGCCCACTTTGTCCGCATCCACGTCGAAAGCGGCAACAAATTCCACGTCGCCGACGTGATACGGGCCAAACTGGGTGTGCATCAAACCGGGAATATCTGCATCGGCAGCGGCGTTGCGATAAAACTCCACGCCTTCAATGAGGGACGTGGCGCAATTGCCGACGCCCACGATGGCGACCTTTACCTTCTCGGACAAGGTTTACTCCTTTTATATCCATGAATTGTGGTTGTCAGTGACTGCGCAAGACTAAGCCGAAAATTATGCCCTGCGGTGGCATAACACCATGTGGATCGATCAAGAAGAGGTAATTAGGATGATCCGGGTGAATTCCGTTGCCTATAAGCATGTGCTCTCCCACGAGTGGGAACGCGCCCACCATCTGCGCGAATTTCGCGCCGGGCAGCTCACACGGGAAGAGGTATGCGATGCCGATTTTCTGCTGCGCGCCGCAGCTGAGCACCACGGGCACACCATGGATAAAGAATGCCCAGTGTGCGGCGAGCCTTTGCGGCTTACCCGCTGGGTCTATGGAGAGAACCTCGGCCGGCGTGCTGGGAGCGCCCGTAGTGATAAAGAAATAGCGGAATTTGTAGCCGAGGGCTTGGAGTTTACGGTGCACGAGGTGGAGGTATGTCGCCAGTGCCGGTGGAACCACTTGTTGCGTTCTGCTACTGCTTTTAACGCGTGTTAGTTTCCGGCGCACCGCCTTAGGCAGTAAGCTGCAATTATTTAGTTTGTGATCAGGGATGAATGAGGACACGAATCAGTGACCGAGAAGGAATCTACCGGCAAGTCCACTAAGGTGGCTCGCCCCAGCAAAAAGCAGGCGAAAAAGAAACGCCGCATCTGGCCGTGGGTCGTTTTGGCGTTCCTACTGGTCTTTGTGGCATTGCCCGCAGGACTTTTTGCCTATGCGTACTCGCAATACACCGTTCCGGAGCCCAAGGACCTGGCCAATAACCAAGTCTCCACCATTTACGCGGGCGATAACCAGACCCAGCTCGCCCGTTTGGTGCCGCCGGAAGGCAACCGTACCCACGTAAACCTGGATGAGATCCCGGACTATGTGCAGGACTCCGTGCTTGCCGCGGAGGACCGCGATTTCTGGGATAACTCCGGCTTCTCCTTCACCGGCCTCGGCCGCGCCGTGGTGGGTAAGGTAACCGGCAACGCTGATGCTGGTGGCGGTTCCACCATTACCCAGCAGTATGTGAAGAACACGCTGGTGGGTAATGAGTACTCCTATGTGCGCAAGATTCGCGAGCTTATCTACTCGGTGAAAATGACCAATGAGTGGGAAAAGAAGGATATTCTCAACGCCTACCTCAACACCGTGTACTTCGGACGCAATGCCTACGGCATTCAGGCCGCATCCAACGCCTACTTTAATAAGGACGCCAAGGACCTCACCCCGGAGGAAGGCGCCATGCTCGCCGGCCTCATCCAGTCCCCGTCCGGACTCGACCCCCGCGTGAACCAAGAGGGCTCCGAGGACCGCTGGAACTACGTCCTAGATGGCCTCGTGGGCATGGGTGACCTCACCCAAGAACAGCGCGATGGGATGACTTTCCCGGAGACCCGCGACCCAACCGAGTACTCGGCTTATACCGAGGCCCCGGGCGCCAACGGTCACATCAAAGATCAGGTCATCCGTGAGCTGGAAGAGGTAGGCATCACCGAAAACGAGGTGTCCACCGGTGGTCTGCGCATTACCACCACCATTGATATGAACGTGCAGAACAACACCATCCAGGCAGTCGATGAGCAGATGGCTCCCCTGCAGGAAGATGCACGTGCGGCTTCCGTCACCATCGACCCAAAGACCGGTGCGGTCCGCGGGTACTTCGGTGGCCACGATTCCAATGGTTGGGATTACGCCAACTCCCCGCTGCAGACCGGTTCGACTTTCAAGATCATGGCCCTAGCAGCTGCCCTGCAGCAGGGAATTAGCCTGGATACTAATTACTCTTCTGCTCCTTATCAGCTGCCGGGATCCGATGTGGTTACCAACGTGGGCGGTGGCTGCGGCGTATGCAACCTGCGCGAGGCTACCAAGCAGTCCCTGAATACCTCCTTCCTGCGCCTGCAGGCGGACCTGAAGAACGGTACGCAGGACACCGCGGATATGGCGCATGCCCTGGGTGTGGCTAAGTCCCTGCCGGGCATTGAGAAGACGCTGACGGAAAAGGGCAAGCAGCCATTCGAGGGCATCGTCCTGGGTCAGTACCAGTCCCGCCCGCTCGATATGGCTACCGCGATGTCCACCCTGGCTAACCAGGGTGTGTGGCATAATCCCCACTTTGTGCAGCGCGTAGAAAACGCCGCCGGCGAAGTGCTGTACGAGCACCCTGAAGATGAAGGCGAGCGCCGCGTATCGTCCAATGTGGCCAATAACGTCCTCGAGGCCATGGAGCCGGTAGCCGCGTGGTCCAATGGCGCCCTTGCGGGCGGCCGCGCTTCTGCCTCTAAGACCGGTACGACCCAGATGGGCGATACCGGAAATAACAAGGATGCCTGGATGGTTGGTGCCACCCCGCAGCTGGCCACTGCCGTGTGGGTAGGTACCGCAGATAACACCTCCGCCATTTTCGATCAGTACGGTGGCATCATGTACGGCGCGGGCGCGCCGACCAAGATTTGGAAGGCCGTGCTGGATAACTCCCTGGCCAACTCCGAATTCCAAAACTTCCCGGCCGCCTATCCACTGGGATTCGGCAATATGGGCGCCGGAACGGCCGCCCCGGCCTATGACCCGAGCTGGGATAGCGGCGCTGGCGATACGCAAAACTACGAGGCTCCAGAGCAGCAGGCTGCGCCGGAAGAAGAGACCAAGCCGGTCCAGCCACAAGAGAAGCCGGAGAGCCCGAAGCCAGCGCCAAGTCCACAGCGTGGCAACCGTGGCAACAATGGCAACAATGGCAACAATGGCAACAACAACCAAGCACCGGCCCAGCAAGAGGCTCCGTCCTTAGATGACCTCATTGGTCCGAATAGCGACCTGGCAGACCTTCTAGGGTAGGCGGCAGTGACAGTGAATTCGCACCAGCGCATTCCCGTCTCCTCAGAGCCGTTGGCCCGCGGAGTAATTGAATTCCTCGGCGGGCCAATGGGCCGTTTTGCCGGCGTTCGCCCCACTCAATGGTGGACCCCGCTGCGCGCCATCATCGCCGTCGGTTGGGTATTTCTGGCTTGCGGATTCCTCTCCAAAGCCAATTGTGCCGGCGGTACCCGCGGTGATGACGGGGTTATTAGCTTGAATTGGGCAGCAAACCGCCAGTACACCTCTTTCTGCTATAACGACATCATCCCGCTCTACGGCGGCCGTGGCCTCGATGAAGGCGGCTTCCCCTATGCCTATTCTTGGCAGGAGGGCGACCTGACCCGCTATATGGAATACCCGGTCCTCGCGGGCTTATTCCAAGGAATGATGGGGTGGATCGCCCGCAATACCTATTCCCTTGTGGAGTGGGCCGGAATCCCGGAGGCCGGTTGGTACTTCGGCCTCACCGCCCTGGTCATGTCCTGTATCTGGGTCGGCGTGCTTTATATGGTCTACCTGTTGGTAGGCAATCGCACGTGGGACACCATCCTCGTAGCGGCCAGCCCCCTTATCATCATTCACGCCTTTAGCAACTGGGATATCCCCTCCATCGCCTTTGCCGTAGGCGCGCTTCTGGCCGCCGCGCGCAAGCGGCCGGTGGTAGCAGGTGTCCTTATCGGCCTTGGCGCCTCTTTCAAGCTATGGCCGGTCTTCATCTTGGGGGCATTCTTGGTCTTGGCGGTGCGCAACCGCCGTTGGTCGCAATTTTTCCTAGCCTTACTTGGCGCGTCCGTAGCTTGGATTGCGGTCAACGCGCCGGTGGCAATGAAATACCCGGATGCGTGGCGAGAATTTTTCCGCCTCAACCAAGAGCGCGGTGCGGAGTGGACCACCATCTACTCAGTGCTCAGCCGCAATACCGGCATGAGTTTTAGCCCAGAGTTTCTCAATACCTTCAGCTTGGTGGCTTTTTTGGCTCTTTGCGCAGCAATTGCGGTGCTGGGTCTGCGCAGCGCGCGAACCCCGCGCATGGCAGAGCTGGTCTACCTCATCGTGGCTGCCTTTTTATTGGTCAACAAGGTGTGGTCGCCGCAGTATTCGCTGTGGCTGGTGGTCCCCGCAGCTCTGGCGTTGCCGCGCTGGCGTCTGGTCTTTAGCTGGGCGCTTGTCGACGCCCTGGTATGGCCGCTATTGATGTGGCACATGCTGGGCACGGACAATAAGGGCATTCCGCACGAGCTTCTCGACGTCGCCGTTATTTCCCGCGATGCCCTCATTATCGCCATGGCTGTATTTATCATTCGCCAGATGTGTGGGAAGGTCACGGATAAGGTGCGCGATGCGCATGGTGGCAGTGATCCTTTGGCAGGAGCATTCGCATGATTGTTACCTATATCGGGATGGCCTCCATCTTCTTAGGCTTTCTCTGCGTGATGGGTGCCTTTTGGCTGTTTCATAACCGCGAGGATCGGCGCGGGCCCATCGTTTTAGGGATCTTGGCTATCCTTTTCCTCACCATCATTCCGGCGACAGCCGCTGTGTTTTTCGCCGCAACTACCACCGGTTAGATTTCTTTTCGCCGGTCACTTGCGGTACTGTAGTGGGGTTGCTTGACGCAACGTACCCTCCTGCTGCATCCGCAAAGGTGATGCAGCCGAAAACTACTAGACCATAGGAGGTGATGAGGTCCGTGCGTCACTACGAAGTCATGATCATTCTGGATCCTAATCAGGATGAGCGCACCGTAACCCCGTCCCTGGATAAGTTCCTCGAAATCGTCCGCCAGGATGGCGGCAAGGTTGAGAACCTTGATGTATGGGGCAAGCGTCGTCTTGCATACCCCATCAACAAGAAGGAAGAGGGCATTTATGCCGTCGTCAACCTGGAGTGCGAGCACACTTCGGTTGCCGAGCTCGACCGCCGTCTGAACCTGAACGACACCATCCTGCGTACCAAGGTTCTGCGCACCGACAGCAAGTAACGGATACTGGGATCAAGCACAATCCACGTAACCGATAAGGAGTAAAGACATGGCACAGGGAGATACCAATATCACGGTGGTAGGCAACATCGTTGCTGACCCCGAGCTGCGCTTCACCCCGGCGGGTGCGGCAGTAGCTAACTTCCGCGTCGCCTCCACCCCTCGTCGCTATAACTCGCAGACGAACCAGTGGGAAGACGGCGAAGCTATGTTCCTGACCTGCAACGTATGGCGTCAGGCGGCAGAAAACGTCGCCGAAACCCTGTCTAAGGGCATGCGCGTCATCGTTACCGGACGCTTGAAGCAGCGTTCCTTTCAGACCCGCGAGGGTGAAAACCGCACCGTATTCGAGATTGACGTCGACGAAGTCGGCCCGTCTCTGCGCTACGCCACCGCACAGGTAAACCGCAATCCACGTGAGGGCGGCAATAACTTTAGCGGCGGCCAGCAGCGCTCGAATAACAAT
Source organism: Corynebacterium sp. KPL4072 (assembly GCF_037908395.1). NCBI lineage: Bacteria > Bacillati > Actinomycetota > Actinomycetes > Mycobacteriales > Corynebacteriaceae > Corynebacterium > Corynebacterium sp. KPL4072. The sequence continues at coordinate 11,721 of NZ_JBBMGE010000005.1, read as the reverse complement.
AATCAGGGCGGTTTTGGAGGCGGCCAGCAACAGCAGCCGCAGCAGCAGAACCAGGCTCCTTCTGAGGATCCGTGGAACTCCGCGCCACCAGCTGGTGGTTTCGGAGGCGCTGATTCTGAACCTCCGTTCTAAGTCTGTCACCCGCAACTATTCAACTAACTCAATTGAAAGGCAGGGATCATGAAGCTGATCCTCACCGCTGCCGTTGAGAACCTCGGCGCCGCTGGCGAAATTGTTGAGGTTAAGGACGGCTACGGACGTAACTACCTGCTTCCTCGCGGCCTGGCTATCGTGGCTACCCGCGGCGCAGAGAAGCAGATTGAGGGCATCAAGCGCGCCCAGGAAGCTCGCGAGATTCGCGACCTGGATCACGCACGTGAGGTCCGCAACCAGCTCGAGCAGCTGACGGATGTCAAGGTAGAGGTTAAGACCTCCGAATCCGGTAAGCTCTTCGGTTCCGTTAAAGCAGAAGACATTGTCAACGCCGTCTCCAAGGCCGGTGGCCCAAAGCTGGATAAGCGCATTGTTGTGCTTCCAAAGGGCCTGGTCAAGAAGACCGGCAATTACCAGGTCGAGCTGAAGCTGCACGCTGATGTTATCGGCAAGGTGAACTTCTCGGTCGTTGCTGCCTAACTAGGCGCACGACGGTCCATATAGACCCAAAGACAACAGCAACGCTTTAGGCCTCAAGTTCCTGCTATGTGAGGTGGCAGGTTCTTGGGGCCTTTAGCGCGTTTTCACCGGCTTGTGGATAACTGTGGAAATCTGTGGATAACTCTCCAGCTCATTAACTTTGCGTTTACACCTCGGTTGCTTTATTAACCCGCAGGTCAGGGCCCTTATCCACTGTTAATGTGCCACTTTTCACATCTGCGAAAACCCGTCGTGAGAAGGGGATATGATGTGTGCAGGTCACGGAGGTTTTGAGTTATCCACAAGCATATGCAGGGCAATTGCGGCCCGAGTATGCCGCGACCAGCAATTTCCACACCATCCTGTGGATAACTTCCGGCTTTATACCCAGGGGGTAGTGTCCCGGCGCTAGACTAAACTGAAATTCCGTTACGCTCGCTCGCTCGAATAGCTACAAGGGGGAAGACATGACCAACGCCAGCTTTGACGATGAACACCTGCCGCCGGAGCCGCCGCCCGAGGAGGAACCGGCCCCACGCCGTCGCTTTCAGCAGGAAGAGCCAAAGCGCTATGGAGAATTCCGCCAGCCCCCCGCAGACCGGGAGGCGGAGCAGGGCGTCCTAGGCGCAATGCTGCTGAGTCCCCATACGGTGATGGAAGTCATTGAGGAACTGGAACCGGAGGACTTTTACTATCCGGCCCATACCCTGATCTACCGCGCCATGCTGGACCTTTATTCTGAGGGTAAAGACGTCGATGCTGTCATTTTGGCCTCTCAGCTGGATCGCTTTAATAACCTCGAACGCGTTGGTGGCGCCCCCTATCTGCACACGCTGCTGGCCACGGTGCCGACGGCGGCAAATGCCCGCTATTACGCAGAGATCGTGGCGGAGAAGGCCGTGTTGCGCAAGCTGGTTGATGCCGGCACCCGCGTAGTACAGCTAGGATTTTCCGGCACCGAGGATGCAGAGATCGAGTCCGTCCTGGACCGCGCCCAGCAGGAAGTCTTCGCCGTCGCCCAGCGCAAAACTGCGGAAGATTATCGAGTCTTGGGTGACCTCATTGACCCCACCATTGATGAGCTGGCAGCACTGCAGCAAGCCGGCGGTGTGGAATTAGGCGTGCCAACTGGTTTTATCGATTTAGATAAGCTGACTAACGGTCTCCACGCAGGCCAGATGGTCATCGTCGCTGCTCGTCCCGGTGTGGGTAAATCGACCCTAGCCATGGATTTCATGCGGTCCTGCTCCTTGCAGCATGGTAAGTCCTCGGTAATCTTCTCCCTCGAGATGTCAGCCTCGGAGATTGTCATGCGCCTGCTCTCGGCGGAATCAGAAGTCAAGCTGGCCGATATGCGCGGCGGCCGTGTCTCCACCGAGGACTGGGCGAAAATTGATGAGACCCTCAACCGAGTGCAAGACGCCCCGCTGTTTATTGATGACTCTCCAAACCTGACGATGATGGAGATTCGTTCCAAGGCTCGCCGCCTAAAGCAGCAGCACGGGCTGGATTTGATCGTCTTGGACTACCTGCAGCTGATGTCTTCGGGTAAAAAGGTTGAGTCCCGCCAGCAAGAGGTTTCCGAATTCTCCCGCCAGCTCAAGCTTTTGGCCAAGGAGCTAGAGGTTCCTCTCATCGCAATTTCGCAGCTGAACCGTGGACCCGAGGCGCGTACTGATAAAAAGCCGCAGCTTGCTGACCTCCGTGAGTCCGGCTCCTTGGAGCAGGACGCCGATATGGTCATGCTGCTGTACCGTCCTGACTCCCAGGATCGCGATAATGAGCGCGCCGGCGAGGCGGATATTATCCTAGCCAAGCACCGTGGCGGTCCAATCGATACCGTGCAGGTGGCACACCAGCTGCACTACTCCAAGTTCGTCAATATGGCCCACGGATAAATTACAGGTCGACCACCGCATTGGGATCGCCCAATCGTGGGCCGAGGATAACCAACACCAGGAAAACCGCAGCTGCGGCAAGCGCTAACCAGCGCCAGACGGGGAAGAAGCGTTCGCCACATAGGCGGGCGAACGCCGCACCGATGAGTGCGCCCACGGTGTTAAATATGAGGTCATCAATATCCGTTCGCCCAAGGGCAAACGCATATTGGCACACCTCCAGCACTAGGCTCAGGCCAAATCCCCACGCCACAGTGGTTTTAATGGAACGGCACAGACTAAACACCAGCATTCCAAACGGGATAAAGAAGGCCGTGTTTCCCGCGTACTCAAATAGCGGACCAAACCAGCTGCCGCCGGAGAATTCATCCAGCGGCACCCAGCGCAGTTCTCGCGCACGCTGATTTTCCGGTTTCCACAAATAGCCGATTTGGTAGAAAGGCTTGAGCGTGGTCAATGCGACCATAACGGCCGTCCACGCGGCGAGGGAGAGCCTACTGAGCAAGCGCTATTCCTTTCTGCTCGGGCAGACTGAAGGCGGCGGCAGCCGCAATGCCAAATGCTGCGGCGAATACAATAAATAACCAGGCCGTCCCACCCGCAGCAAGCAGTGGCGGGACGATTAGTGGGGCCGCAATAGATGCTAGCCTACCGAAGCCTGCTGCCGCTCCCGTACCACGCCCTCGCAATGAAGTGGGATACAGCTCCGGACCGATGGCATAGAGGGCTCCCCAGGCGCCGAGGTTGAAGAAGGAGAGCAGACAACCAGCCAGGATGATCAATGCTTCCGTAGCTGCTGCTCCATATAGGCCGGCTGCTGCTGCCGAGCCGAGCAGGAATACCGCGAGGGTTACCCGCCTGCCCCAGAGCTCGATGAGCCAAGCTGCCACCGCGTAGCCAGGCAGCTGGGCAAGGGTGATAATGAGGGTAAAACTAAAAGACTTCACTAGGGAGAAACCGTCGGCTACTAGCAGAGAGGGAATCCAGATGAAGGCGCCATAGTAGGAGAGGTTTACACAGAACCAAATGGTCCACAACGCTGCGGTCCTCCTTCGTAGCTGCGGACTCCAGATAGACGCTGCGGGGGAAGGTGTGGGCTCTGGGAGGGCATCGTCCAGCGGGCGATTTTCCGCCGCGGCTTCGAAACTGGCAACGATAGCTTCGGCCTCATCATGGCGGCCTTTGGATTCAAGGAAACGCACAGATTCTGGTAGACCGCGGCGCACATAGATTGAATACGCGGCTGGCAGCATGCCAAGGGCCAGGGCCCAGCGCCAACCGGATTCAGATGTGCTCACCACGAAAGTGCCGATGATGGCCGCAAGGATCCATCCCAAGGCCCAGAATGCCTCGAGAATGACTACCATCCTTCCGCGGACCCGCCGAGGCGCGAATTCGGATATGAGCGTGGAGGCAACTGGTAGCTCGGCTCCGAGGCCCAACCCAACGATGAATCGGAAGAAGATGAGAACCGTAAGTCCCCCAGCTAGCGCGGATGCCCCTGTTGCCAAGCCGTAGACAAGCAAGGTGAGAGAAAAGACATTGCGGCGGCCGAATTTATCTGCCAGCAATCCGCCAAAGGTTGCACCGAGCGCCATGCCAAGGAAGCCTGCCGAGGCCAACCAGGAGGTCTGGCTGGCACCTAGATCCCAGTGAACGGCAAGGGCGGCCATGATGAAGGAGATTAACCCGACATCCATAGCATCAAGCGCCCATCCAAGGCCGGAACCTAAGAGTAGGCGCTTGTGCTTAGAGGTGACGGGAAGGCGATCGAGACGTTCGGTGCGGCTGAGCATGCGATAATACTATCGCTGAACAGAAAAACCTTTCAGGCGTAGTGAGTTGGTAACCACAAAAACCGAGCTCAGTGCCATCGCGAGGCCGGAAAATAATGGGTTGAGCAGGCCAAGTGCGGCAACAGGAATGAGTATGACGTTATAGGCAAAGGCCCAGAAAAGGTTGCCCTTGATAATTGCTAGCGTGCGGCGCGAGAGCCGAATGGCATCAGCAGCGCAGCGTAGATCGCCGTTCATCAGGGTGATATCAGAGGCTTCAATTGCCACGTCGGTACCCGCGCCCATGGCGAGCCCAAGGTCCGCCTGGGCAAGGGCGGCGGCGTCGTTAATGCCGTCGCCGACCATCGCCACGGTATGCCCGGAGCGTTGCAGTTCCTTGATGCTATCTACCTTGTCTTCTGGGAGGACTTCGGCTCTGACGTGCTCGATTCCTACCTCGGCCGCCACGGCGTGGGCGGCTCCAGCGTTATCACCGGTTAGCAGGTAAGGGGTGAGCCCAAGCTCTTTCATCTGTGCCACTGCGGCGGCAGAGCTGGGCTTGATGGTATCGCGGACCTCAATGATTCCGGCAGGTTGGCCGTCCACGGAGACAACCACCGGCGTGGCACCAGAGTCTTGTGCCTCGCGGAATGGTGCTTCTAAGTCCCCCAAGGGGCCTTGCGGCTTGCCGACGCCCACTCGGACCCCCTCTACAGTTCCTTCCACGCCGCCCGGAACTACTGCGAATTCGGTAGCCGGTTCCACGCTGCATTCCTGGGTAATGGCACGGGCGATGGGGTGTTCGGAATTGTGCTCGACGGCCGCGGCCAGCTCGAGCACGTCACCGTGGACGGCGGTAACGGACATCTCTCCAGCCGTGACCGTGCCGGTTTTATCCATCACAATGGTGTCGATTTGGCGCGTAGACTCCAAGATTTCCGGGCCTTTAATGACAAGCCCGAGCTGTGCGCCGCGGCCGGTGCCGACGAGAATCGCGGTGGGCGTCGCCAAGCCCATCGCGCATGGGCAGGCCACAATGAGAACGGATACGGCGGCGATAAAGGCCGGGGCTACCCCGCCGAAGAAGAGGTGAACAATCAGCGTAAGCGCAGCTACCGCAATCACCACAGGGACGAAGACCTGCGCGATGCGGTCCACGAGGCGCTGCACTGGTGCCTTGGAGGTTTGGGCATCTGTGACGAGCTGGGCCATCTGGGCCAGTACCGTATCCTCGCCCACCTTGGTGGCTCGCACCTCAATGCGGCCCGAAGCGTTGATGGTTGCACCAGTGACCGCATCGCCGGTACTCACCTCAACGGGTACTGGCTCGCCGGTAATCATGGACGTATCGACGGCCGAGTTGCCCGCCTTCACGATGCCATCGGTGGCGATCTTTTCGCCTGGGCGGACTACGAAGACATCGCCTACCTGCAGCTGTGCAATAGGGATGCGCCGCTCGCCCTGTGCGGTAAGTACCGAGGCTTCCTTAGCTCCTAAGGAGAGCAGCTCCCGCAGCGCCTCCGAAGACTGGCCTTTGGCCCGCGCCTCGAACCAGCGGCCGAGCAGCAGGAACGTAATGACCATGCCTACGGATTCAAAATAGATGTGGTCCATCTGTGCCGCGTTTGCATCCAGCGACATGTGCATCTTCATGCCCGGCTCGCCCGCGTTGCCGACAAACAGTGCCCACAGCGACCAGAAGTAGGCCGCCGAAGTTCCCATGGTGATGAGCGTGTCCATGGTGAAAGAACCGTGCTTAAGGTTCGTCCACGTGGCGGTGTGGAAAGGTGCGCCACCAAAGATGTAGACGATGGTAGCGATGATGGCGCAGGCCCACTGCCAATTGGGAAATTGCAGGGCCGGCGACATCGATACCACCATGAGCGGCAGCGATAAAGCTCCGGCGACAATGGTGCGGCGCAGCAACGCGTCGCCATCATCCTTCTTAGGCTGGGGATCCTCTGCCTTCGTCTCGGCCATGTCGAAAGCGCCGTAACCTGCGCCCTCAACCACCGAGATGAGCTCCTGCGGGCTAACCGTCTGGGAGTCATACTCGATGGCCGCTGCCTCGGTGGCAAAGTTGACGCTGGCGCTTACCCCGTCAAGCTTGTTGAGTTTGCGCTCGACGCGGGAGGAGCAGGAAGTGCACGTCATGCCCGTGACGCCAAGGTCCAAGTGGGACATGGCGGTGCCTACTTCAACGTGTAGCCGGCCTCAGTTACAGCGGCCGCTACCTGTTCATCGGTGAAATCGGTGCCACTAACCGTAACCGCGCCGGTGGTGTGGTCTGCGGTGACTTCGCTAACGCCGGAGATTTCGCCGACTTCTTCCTTTACTGACATTTCGCAATGTCCGCAGGTCATGCCCTCTACGGTGTAGTTCTTGGTGCTCATAATGATCCTTCCTTTGGGTTGATTTCTGTACCGATTTTATACCCCCTAGGGGTATGTGGCAAGGATGATTCAGGTACGTTGGGGGAATAAAGCGATACGTAAAGGAGTTAGAACAAGCATGGCTACTATCGACGTCACCGAAGAAAACTTTGAAGAAACCGTTACCGGCGAGGGCATTACGCTCGTAGACGCTTGGGCCGATTGGTGCGGACCGTGCAAGCGCTTTGCACCGGTTTTTGAAAAGGCCTCCGAAGAGCACACGGATGCTACCTTTGCCAAGCTGGATACCGAGGCTAACCAGGGCCTCGCATCCGCACTGGAGATTCAGTCCATTCCAACGCTGATGATTTTCCGCGATGGCATCTTGGTATTCCGTGAGGCTGGCGCGCTGCCCCCTGCAGCATTGGAAGACCTACTCAAGCAGGTTAAGGAACTCGACATGGCAGAGGTCCGCCGCCAGGTAGAAGAGCAAAATGCGCAGGGCTAATACCTACTAGCTTCCTCGGCGCTTTCTGGTGAGTATCGCTAAACTCGCTAGAAAGCGTCTTTTTTATTTCCAAAGGAGAAGATAATGGCTAACCCTTTCAGCAAAGGTTGGAAGTACATGATGAGTTCCTTCGATCAGAAGATTGATGAGAACGCTGATCCGAAGGTGCAGATCCAGCAGGCTGTTCAGGCAGCCAAGGAGCAGCACCAGCAGATTTCTGAGCACGCCGCAGAAATCATCGGCCATAAGTCTCAGCTGGAAATGCAGATGGACCGCCTGGTGAAGTCCCAGCAGGACTACCAATCTCAAACCCAGCGTGCATTGGAACTGGCAGATGCGGCGGAGGATCCGCAAAAGGCTGCCGAATATAACCAGGCTGCGGAAGTTGTTGCTTCTCAGCTGGTTGCAGTGGAGCAGGAACTGGAAGACGTCAAGCAGCAGTACGCTGCCGCAGATCAAGCTGCCGCGCAGGCCAAGAGTCAGCAGCAGCAGTCTGAGGCGCGCTTGAAGGAGCAGCTAGCCCAGGTTAGCCAGCTGGAGGCCCAAGCGGATCAAGCAGCGATGCAAGAAAAGAACGCTCAGGCCATTGAATCCATGAATCAGCTAAACCCGGATGATTCCGTGCCTACTCTTGATTCTGTGCGCGCCAAGATTGAAAAGCGCTACGCCGATGCCTTGGGCGCGCAAGAATTGCAGCATGCTACCGGCGGTGATCGCATTAGTGAGATTAAAGCCGCCGGCAATGACATGAAGGCGACTGCGCGCCTTGATGCCATCCGGGCGGATATTAAGAAGAAGAAAGAGCTCGAGTCCGGCGATTAATTCTGCCGGCGAACGTTAATTAAAACCCCACGAATCCCCGAGTGGAAACCATCGCGCAGGTTCACGCGCTGAGTTTCGGTCAGGGTGTATTCGTGCAGGGTTTCGCAGGCAAATTGCAGTAATGGGCGGTCGATCTCCGGGGGAAGCCCGCCGCCCGAAAGCAGGTGTGCCTGGTCGCGCTGCTCGGTGCTAGCAGCGTTATCGAACCACCACGAGGCGTATTGCTGGCCCACGTCAAAGGGGGACTGGAATCCAGCCGAGCTCCACACTTCTTCTGGCAGCGGAACATATTTAGAGCGCAGTTTGCGGCGAGGAGCCATCATGGATGGCTTTGGTGCTGGTTTCTCTGCCGGAGAATCCTCCTCGGCAGCGGAGTCCTCTGTGGCGTCAGCCCTTGGCGGCGCTGGCTTGGGCGTTGGGGCCGGGGTGGGCTTTTCGGTAGCACCGAAGGCTGCTTCCACCTCCGAAGGCTCGCCGCATTCGTCCGGCTCCGGCATTTCCTCGCTGTCCTTGTGCGCGTTTTCGCGCACCACTGGCGGAAGCGGGCCTTCCAATACCTGCAATTCCATAGCATCGGCGAAGTCCTCGCGCGGGTCCAAAATGGTGGTGGAATCGCACGCATGGCGCAGGGCGGAGGACATGGAGTCCCAGCCAAATCCATAAAGATGCACGCGGATGCCATTGTCCACGGCTGCCTGGGCACCGGGAATCATGTCTGCATCGCCGCTGACGAGAACAAAATCAGTGAATTGACCCTTCATGGCGGCGATGACCATATCCGCCACCAACCGGGTATCCACGGCCTTTTGGGTGCGGCGCTCGCCCCACTCGATGAGCTGGCCAGTGCGTAGTTGTACGCCTTCGCAGGTGCGCAACGCCCGTTGGTAGCGGTGCGGGCCGGTATCGGGAATGCCGTCATACCAGTATTGGCGTTGGATCGGGGTTCCCAGTTGGTTCTCGATCATCCCGCCCATCGTGCTGACCACCTCGGGTAGATCGATTTCTAGTTGCGCGCGAGCTCCGGTGTCCCATGAGTTATAAAAGCTTGCGAGCAAGTATGAGGTATCGACAAAGACAAGTGTGCGTTCAAGCATGGCTCCTAAGTTCCGTTCTAATTGTTCTAAATAAAATTCTTTGTGGTTTCCAGTGTGCCCCATTAGTCACAAAACGTCGATAACCTTGGACAAAATCCCAGCGCAGTAGGGGCAAAAAAGTTTTCACTTCGGAAGTATTGCAGAGGTGGGTTGTTGCCTATATGGTTAGTTACACAAGTAACTAACCAACGAACCGAGGGTTAATGGATAATTCCACCCAACCACTCTTCCGCCAGATTGCTTCCTTGGTGGAAGACGCCATTGTGGACGGAACCCTGGGCGAGGGGGACCGGGCTCCGTCCACTAATGAGCTTGCTGACTTCCACAACATCAACCCGGCCACCGCTCGCAAGGGGATAAGCCTCCTAGTGGATATTGGTGTGCTGGATAAGCGTCGCGGCATCGGCATGTTTGTCGCAGACGGTGCCTTGGCGAAAATCCGTGAGCGCCGCCGGGCCGATTTCGCGGCGGAATACATGGCCCCGCTTGTGGATGAAGCTGTGCGGCTGGGGTACCACCGCGCCCAACTCCATGACCTATTTGATCGCGTTGCAGAAAGCCGAGGAATGTACTCATGATTAAGACACGAGATTTCACCTTTGCCGATGGCCTGACGCACGGCCTAGTTGGCCCCAACGGCATAGGTAAAACCACGCTCCTGCGCAAGATCGCCGGCCAAATCCAATCAGGCGGTATCACGGTCTTCGGAGAGCAGCCTTTTGATAATCAATCGGTCCTCAACCGAGTCATTTTGATGGGGATTGATAACCCGCTACCGGATTCCTGGGGCATCGGAAAGCTGGGCGTCATAGGAAAGGCACGGTGGCCGCATTGGGATGATGAGCGGTTTAATGACCTGCTGGTTCGCTTTGATGTTCCGGCCAAGGCTTATTCTTCCCTTTCCCGCGGGCAAAAGTCTGCGGTGGGCTTCATCTTCGCCGTTGCTTCTGGCTGCGAAGTCATGCTTCTCGACGAACCCTATCTCGGCCTTGACACACAGCGCCGCGAGCTCTTTTATCAGGTGCTGCGTGAGGAACACGGCCGCACCATGATCATTTCCACCCATCACCTCAATGAGGTGGCGGGCCTCCTCGATACCGTCTCGCTGATGGGAGATAACCCCATTTCCGGTCCCATCGATGACTTCATCGAGGGAATTCTGGAGCTCACCGGACCATCCGAGTCCCTCACCGCAGCGGCCGAGGAGCTGGGCCTCCCTGCGCTGAGTAGGCAAACCACGCCCTTAGGGGACCGTGTGCTTATCGACGCCCGCTCCGCTTCGACCGATCCCATTTTTCGCATTGCCCAGGCCAACGGCCTGCGTGTCAATGAGGTCTCTTTAGAGCGTGCGGTGCTGGCATTAGAGGAGAGAGCATGAAACTACTGTGGTACCTAGGCGATTGGTGGCTCTGGTCTTTTTTCCTGTTCGCATTATTGGTCATGCCAGTCATGGCAGAGGGAACATGGAGCGTGCTCCCCGTAATCGCTTCCTTGGGGCTCGTGCTCTCCCTGCAGCCTGACTTTCAGAAATATCAACTAGTGGGCCTGGGTTCGAGAATCTGGAACGAACATCGTCGCATTCTCGTCGCACTATTCGCACTAGCGGCGGCCGTGGGCGCTCTCACTGTGCAGCTGTGGTGGGCATTGCCTGTTTATGCAGTCGCGGCGCTATGGGCCATGTATCGCAGCGCCACTCCGAAACGCTCCGGGTACACCACTGTTGGCGTGCAACCTTCGAGCGGATTTGGTTGGTTCCCCCGCACCTTGGCCGGGCAAACGATCTATCGCCCGCAGGCCAAAGCTTGGTGTGGGGCGTGTTTGGCACAGATGATTGGCTTAGTTCTCTACCAGTATGAGGACGCGGCTTCAGTGCTCGAATTCCTCGGCATCTTCATCTGGGTACTGACTGTTGTGCTGCTCGGGGCGGTCTTGGGCAGCTTAAGAAAATCCCTCCGCGAATACACGGTTATGGGAGGAAGTCGTAGAGATTGGGCCCTGCATACTGCAGTGCTCGGCCTGATACCTGTCCTCGCAGCCATCAGTATCAGCGCAGCACTGACGAATGACAGTGAACTCGTTACGGCCATCGCATTGCTTAGTGCGACCTGTGCCCCGGTTTTGGTCACGCTGGAATTTCTGGGAAAGAAGAACTGGTACCTATTCATCCTCTATGCGGTCCTCATAGCCGGAATAGTCGTCATTTACGTCCAGACCCCCATCCCCGCAATTGCCAAGTTCTTCTTGGCGGTGGCCTTCTATGCAGTATGGGCATTGACCCTCCCCAGCTACATTCGCCGAGCGAATGTTCACGGCGGCGGAATGAGTCGTTGGATGGGCGTATCTTAAAGCTCCCAAAATAGTAATTGTCCTGGGGATTTGTGTTTGTTTGAGTCGCTGTGTAACTTAATACGAGTCAGCGCGACCGACAGCGCCCCACAGGAACAAGAAAGTTCCTGGCTGAAGCGGCGATAGGAAAACAGGCCCTGACAAAATAAATTTTTCGCTCACGACGAGCTACACGCGCAAGTGTGTCGCTGTTGTGTGGTGGTGATGTTTGAGAACTCAATAGTGTGCCAATGTACTTTTTATTTTTTGTGTGCATGGTTGTGTGTTGATTGG